>JBDSIA010000358.1:0-3795 GCA_039918175.1 Thermomonas sp. | reverse complement strand
GCGTGACCGTGAATACCATCTCGCCGGGCTACATCGCCACCGACATGGTGATGGCGGTGCCAGAGGAAGTGCGCGCAAAAATCGTCGCCGATATACCGACCGGCCGCCTGGGCACGCCGGAAGAAATAGCGTATGGCGTCGGCTTCCTGGCCGATGAACAGGCCAGCTGGATCACCGGCTCCAACCTGGACATCAATGGCGGACATCACATGGGTTGGTGATGGCACGCGATCAGCTGTATTGCGCAATAACAGGCCGGCATCGCCGGCCTGTTCATTTGTTGAAGTTGCAAGCCGTGTTGCGCTGCGCCATGCTGCAACCGGCACCGCTAGAGTTTTTGCTCAATGACTGTACTGCGCATCATCAAGAAATATCCGAACCGTCGCCTGTACGACACCGAGATCTCGAGCTACATCACCATCGAGGATGTGCGTCAGCTGATCGTGGATGGTGAATCGTTCGAGGTACGTGATGCCAAGACCGGCGACGACCTGACCCGCCAGGTGTTGCTGCAGATCATGACCGAGCATGAGCAGGACGGACAGCCGATGCTGTCCACCGAATTGCTGAGCCAGCTGATCCGCTTCTATGGCGATTCGCTGCAGGGCTTCATGGGCAATTACCTGGATCGCTCGATGCAGGTGTTCCTGGAACAGCAGCAGCAGTTCCGCCAGCAAATTGGCGGGCTGATAGGTCAAACTCCGTGGACCATGCTCAACCAGTTGACCGAGCGCAACATGGAGATGTGGAAGGATTTCCAGCAGAATCTTGTAGGTGGGCTGGGCAGCCAGCCGGCGCCGCGCGCGAACGAGCCGGGCGAACAGGGCAAGCCGCGTGGTCGCTGAGAACATTCCACGACAGCGCAATTGAAAAACGGGCCTCGCGGCCCGTTTTCGTATCCGCTGATCCAACCACTGCTCAGTTCGTGACCGCGGCGGCACCCTGCGGACAGAACTTCTTCTGGTAAGCCATCGCCTTGGGCATCAACGCTTCCAGTGCCTCAATGCGGGTACCCGGGTTGGGATGGGTCGAGGCGAATTCCGGTTGCCCGCCACCGCCGGCCATCTGCTCCATGCGCTGCCACAGCGGTATCGCTTCATGCGGGTCGTAGCAGGCCGCGGCGGCCAGCATCAGGCCCATTTCGTCGGCCTGGGTCTCCTGTTTACGCGCGTATGGCAAGGCCCGCCCGTAGCCGTAGACCGACATCACCGCCTGCATCTGGCTCTGGTCCATGCCACTCATCGCGCCCGCCATCTGACCGATTTGCGCAAGCTTCTGTTCGGTCATGCGCTGGGCGCCATGTCGCAGCAGTGCGTGGGTGATCTCATGGCCCATCACGATGGCCACTGCATTGGTGTTCTGGGCGACCGGCAGCAGGCCCGTATAGACCGCCATCTTGCCGCCGGGCAGGCAGAACGCATTGGCCTGGTCGGACTGCAGCACGGTCACGTCCCAATCAAACGCCTTCTCGATGTGGTTTGCCTGCAGGCCATTCTCCGCGGCCAGTGCATCCTCAACCTCCGGGATCTTGGCGATCAGGCGCTGGGCAATCACCCGAACCTGCTGCGCAACCTGGGAATTCGGATCGACGGGTTGCTCCTGCTGCATGATCTCCTGATACGCCTGCAGGCCAAGCGCCTTCTCGTCGTCAGGCGAAATATTCTTGTCGATGACGACCTTCTCCCCAGTCAGCGGATCGGTCGTACGATTGGAAAACCAGTAAAAGGCGCCGTAACCGGCGAACAGCAGCAAGACCCACAGCCGCAAACCGCCGCGCCCACGCCTTGGTTGCTGGCCTTGGTTGCCTAATGGATCCTGTCTCATTGCTTGCTCCCTGCGCTTTGCGCGCGTGGTGGATGACGATTCAAATCTGCCTGACAACCCGGAACCCCACTCTTGCATTGGTGGTATCGGAGCCGCCCGATGTCCGCCAGGCCGAACGCACCTGTGCGGGTGCGCTGGCCCAGGAACCCCCGCGATACATCCGGTTGCGACAACCCGGATTGACCCACGCCGCGCCCGTTGCCGGTGCCCGACGATAACCTTGGTGCCAACAATCCGCGACCCATTCGCTCACATTGCCGGCCATGTCGTGAAGACCGTATGCATTTGGCGCGAGGCTTCCAACCGGAGCAGGCCCCCACCAGCCATCGTCGTACCCCATGAAGGCATTGCTCCAGGTGCGTCCTTGCGGGGAACGATCCAATCCTCCTGTCAGGTTTTCACTGGCCGGCGGAGGTGAGCCGTCGCCCCATGCGTAATGCGCCTGACTGCCTGCACGCAGGGCATATTCGAATTCGGCTTCGCTTGGCAAACGATAGTGGACACCGGTTTCCTCACTCAGCCACTCCGCATACGCCTCGGCATCACGCGGGGTGATGTGAACCACTGGCATGCCTGCCACTGCCCGCTTGCCATCGTAGGTCGAACGCCAGTCGATACCACTTCCACGCACGAAATTGCCACTGCGTGCGTCGTAGGCCATCGAATGCCCGCGCTGGGTCGCGCGCGGCGTGTAACGGGTGGCGGCCACGAAACGCCCGAACTCGCCCACGCTGATTTCTTCTCGCGCCATCGCGAACCCGCGTTCCAGTCGCACCTCATGCTGTGGCTGCTCGGCCGCTGTTGCATCCTTTTCGTCCTGCGCGGCGCCCATGCGAAACGTGCCGTGTGGAATCACCACAAGTTCGGGGCCACGTCCCCCATGGCGCAGCTCATCGGTGAACACTTGGCCCGGACGAAACAATCCGTAATGGCCGACCAAGTCGATGCGCTGGCGAAGCTCCACACTGGCAGGATCGCTGGGATCCGCGATCCGCAGCATTTCCGCCAGCCGTTCGCGGGCAATGCGCAAGCCATCCGGATCGCCCAGGGCAATCAACCCTTCATCGCGCAAGCGGCGCAACCGGTCGCTGCGGATTGCATTGATCCGGCGCAATGCAGCCGGGATGGTGCCCGGGTCGAAACGGACCTTCGCGGCATGGGCCAACTGTAGTTGGGCTTGATTGAAGTCGTCCGCCAGCGCCGCGCTCACGGCACGCCCGATCAACCCGGTTTCCACCGTCACGATGCCCTGCGATGCCCGCGGCTGGCCGGGGCGCAGCGACAACGCCACCCGATACGCCGCCAACGCCCCGCCACCGGTTTCACCCAGCTGCCCCGCAGCCAGCAGTGCATCGGCTTGTGCGTTGTGATCCCAGGCGCGCTCGCTGCGATCTACCCGCGCCAGGTAGGCCAACACATCAGCATCTGCGGGCCATAATTTGCGCAGAACCGCGGCACGTCGCTGGGCTGCCCGCAATGCGTCCAGCGTGTCATCGCCTTCGATCAGGGCCGCATCGCCCTGCGCCACCAACGCCGCGCGCGCCTGTGCCATTTCAGTTGCCAGCGCAGGATCGTCCGGTTGCAGGCGTTGCAATGCCAGCAGCAGCGGAATCGCGGAGTCCGCAGTCTCGAACAGGTCGCCGGCGTCCAGTGAGCGCTGCAGCTTGCGCCGCGCGGAAATCCGCAAGTGCACCGCTACCGTCTTCGCCCAATTGCCCCGCATCCAGCAAGGCTTCGCCCCGGGCGTTGCGGTCCCATGCCCGCTCGCTGCGATCGACCCGTGCCAGGTAGGCCAGCACATCGGCATCGGCAGGCCACAGCTTGCGCAACACCGCGGCGCGACGCTGGGCCATGCGCAGCGCATCAAGGTCGGCATCGCCCTCGATCAACGCCGCATCGCCCTGCGCGATCAGCGCTGCACGCGCCTGCGCCAGCTGACTTTCCAATGCTGCGTCTTCAGGCTGCAGGCGC
>JBDSIA010000357.1:0-1731 GCA_039918175.1 Thermomonas sp. | reverse complement strand
AGTTGTAGATCGTGGCGGTGAGCGGCTCCGCCAGCAGCAGCAAGCCCAGCCCGGCTGGCACGCCGACCAGTAATGCGGTGCGCATGCCCCAGTCGAGTGAGGCGTTGTAGCCACCGGCATCGGCATCCGCATGCCGGCGCGACAGATGCGGCAGGATCACCGTGCCCAGCGCCACTCCGAACAGCCCAAGCGGGAACTCGACCAGGCGGTCGGAGTAGTACAGCCAGTCCTGGCTGCCATCGACCAGCATCGACGCAAATGCGGTGCCGACCAGCAGGTTCACCTGCGCGACCGATGACGAGAACAGCGTAGGCAACATCAGTTTGCCGACCCGGCGCACGTCAGGGTGCTTGAAGCCCCACCGCAGCCGTGGCCGCAAGCCCATCCGCCCCAACGCCGGCCACAACAGCACCAATTGCAGGAAACCGGCGATCAGCACGCCCCAGGCCAGTCCCATCGGTTGCACGTCGAAACGCGGCGCCAGCCAGAACATCGCCGCGATCATGGTCAGGTTGTGCAGCACCGGAGTGAACGCCGGCAGCGCGAAACGGCCGAAGCTGTTCAGTACCGATGCCGACAACGACATCATCGATATGAACAGCAGGTACGGGAATGTCACCCGCAACATTGCAGTGGCCTGTGCGTACTTGAGCGGCTCGTCGGCGGCCCAGCCCGGGGTGAAGGCGGCTGCCACCACGGGCGCAAGCAACACACCCGCGGCGCTCACTACCAGCACGACTGCGCACAACGCGCCGGCCATGTTGTCGATGAAGTCCTTGAGCGCGGCCTTGTCGCCTCGCTGCTTGATCTCGTTGAGGACCGGCACGAAGGCCATCGCCATCGAGCCTTCGGCGAATACCCTGCGCAAGAAATTGGGGATGCGATAGGCGACGATGAACGCGCTCATCGCCCCGCCGGTGCCGAACAGGGTGCCCTGCAACATGTCGCGAACGAAGCCGGCGATGCGCGACAGCAAGGTCATCGCGCTGAACACCGCGCTGGACCGCAGCAGGCCGGCGGAACGTGCCTTGCCCGGGCCGGTGTCAGCGTTCATGCGGCCTCCCGCTCATGGAGGGCGAACATGAATTAGCAATGTTGACCCAAGCCATTGAATCCGCCATAATTTCGGGTCTACCAGACTCATTCGATCGTTGGCAGTCCTGTCGGCGGCCGATCCTTTCAGCCCCAAGTACGACTGCTCCCAGCAGAACCAATTCAGGATTCCCGTCGTGGCCAATATCAAGTCCGCCAAGAAGCGCGCCAAGCAGACCGTCGTGCGCAATGCTCGCAACGTCGCCCAGCGCTCCATGCTGCGTACCGCCGTCAAGAAGGTGCTCAAGGCGCTCAACGCCCATGACGCCCCCGCTGCAACCGAAGCCTTCGCCAGCGCGCAGCCGCTGCTCGACAGGTTCGCTGCGCGCGGACTGATCCACAAGAACAAGGCGGCCCGTCACAAGTCCCGCCTGACCGCGCGCATCAAGGCCCTCGCGGCCGCCTGATTCGGCTACGAGTGAGTGCATGACTTCAAGCCCGGCTCCGGTCGGGCTTTTCGTTGCGTGCGATATTGTTGCGCAGCGGATGTTTGAAGCACGAAACCCGGCCTTGGCCGGGTTTTTCGCGTCGTGCATTCCGGTGTCAAGCATCGTTGCCAGCATCGAAGGGCAGTGCGGCCTGCTGGGCTTCCAGCGCTTCTTCGCGGAGGCGATCAAAGAACGCCTGCACCGCCAGCAT
>JBDSIA010000356.1:0-16756 GCA_039918175.1 Thermomonas sp. | reverse complement strand
CATGTGGTCACGCCGCTTGCGTCCAAGGCGGTGTTGCTTGGCCTGGCGTGGATCATCGCGGCTGCCATCGTCATGCTGCGCCGTGGCTACAAACCCGCGCGGCTGTTCCTGCTGGCATGGGCCTTGTTCCTGGTCGGCACGGCGATGTTCACCCTGCTCGCATTCGGTCTGGTGCCCCGAAATTTCTGGACCTTGAACGGCGTGCAGATCGGTTCCGCTATGGAGATGCTGCTGCTGTCGCTGGCACTCGGATCACGCTATGCCGGCCTGCGCGTGGAGAACATCAGGGTCGTCCAGCAATCCAACGAACAGCTGGAACGCCGCATGATCGACCGCACCAAGCAGCTGCGTACCACCATGGCGCAACTGGGCGAGGCCAACGTGCAACTGCGCGAATACAGCCAGCGCGACCCGTTGACCGGCGTCTACAATCGCCGTCATTTCCGCGAAGCTTTGGAACAGGCGCTGGATGCGCGCAAGGACGATGGCCTGCCCATGGCGTTGCTGCTGCTGGATCTGGACCATTTCAAGCGGATCAATGACACCCACGGGCATTTGGCCGGCGATGATTGCCTGCGGCACGTGGCGACATGTATTGACGAGGTGGTGAACGCGCGCGGCGGGCTGGTCGCACGCTTCGGTGGCGAGGAATTCGTTGCGGTATTGCCAGCCACTGACGCGCAGGCGGCCTTGCAGGTCGCCGAGGCAGTGCGGCTACGCATTCACCAGTCACCGCTCACCAGTGGCAACCGGCACATCCAGATGAGTGCCAGCATTGGCGTGCACACGGTCGATGCTGATCACGATACTGCGCCCGAAGACGTGATCCGCATCGCCGATGAGGCCCTGTACCGCGCCAAGGACGACGGCCGCAACTGCGTGCGGCATTCGGTCACAGCCGCCTGAGTGCGTAACTCGGTTTCATCTACGCTGCGTCGGTGTCAGTTTTCGCGTGCCTGTAACACCGCTTTTAAGCCCGCAAGCGAGAGTCCGCGCGCGCGCAGCAACACCAGCAGATGGTAGAGCAGGTCCGCGCTCTCGCCGAGCAACGCAGCATCGTCCTGCACCACGGCAGCCAGCGCAGTCTCCACCCCTTCTTCGCCGACTTTCTGTGCAATCCGGCGCACACCGGCATCGAACAATGTGGTGGTGTAGCTGCCGGCCGGTCGCTGCCGCTCGCGCTCGGCGATGCGTGCATCCAGCGCCGACAACACATCATGCGGCGCCTTTGGAAAACAACTGGTGCTACCCAAATGACAGGTTGGACCGGCCGGTTCGGCCATCACCAGCAGCGTGTCCTGATCGCAATCAGTCTCGATCGAAACCAGCCGCAACACGTTGCCGCTCTGCTCGCCTTTGCGCCACAGTTGCTGCCGGCTTCGGCTGAAGAACGTGACTTGGCCACATTCAAGGGTCGCCAGCAGTGCCGCCCGATCCATGTAGCCGAGCATCAACACGCGCAGCGTGCTGGCATCCTGGATGACCGCAGGCAGCAACCCGCCTTGCTTCTCCCATGCCAATTGCTCGATCCAATCACTGCTCACAAACGCACCTCGATGCCTGCATCACGCAGGTCGCGTTTCAGATCACAAATAGCCAGTGCACCCGAGTGGAACACACTGGCCGCAAGCGCGGCATCGACATCGGCATCGCGGAACACATCGATGAAATGCTGCGCCGCGCCAGCACCACCGGATGCCACCAACGGCACCTGGCATATGTCACGCACTTCGCGTAGCTGGTCGGTGTCGTAACCGCTGCGCACGCCGTCGCTGTCCATGCAATTGAGCACGATCTCGCCGGCACCGCAGGACTGCGCTTCGCTGATCCAGTCGAGCGTGCGCTTGCCCGGCGTGCGCATGTTTTCAGGATCTCCCGTATGGCTACGGACGCGCCATTGCCCGTCGGGTTCGCGTTGTGAATCGATGCCGACCACCACACATTGCACGCCAAACGCCTCGGCAAGCTCGTTGATCAGCGCCGGCCGCTCCAGCGCCGGCGAGTTGATTGAAATCTTGTCGGCGCCCGCATGCAACACGGCTCGCGCATCGGCCACGCTGCGAATACCGCCTGCGACACAGAACGGGATATCCAGCACCCGCGCAACCTGCTCCACCCAGCCACGGTCAACGCTGCGGCCTTGCGGGCTGGCGGTGATGTCATAAAAGACGAGTTCGTCGGCACCGGCATCGCGATAACCGCGCGCCAGCGTCAGGATGTCGCCCATGTCGACGTGGTCGCGAAAGCGCACGCCCTTGACCACACGTCCGTCGCGCACATCCAGGCACGGAATGATGCGTCGGCTCAGCATGACGCCACGCCATCCAGCGCTTCGGTCAAATTGAAGCGACCATCCAGCAGCGCCTTGCCCAGCACCACGCCCGCGCACCCAAGGATTGTCGCTTCACGGATATCGTCCACGCTGCGGATGCCACCAGACGCTTGCAGCTGGACTTGCGGCGCACGTGCCAACAGTTGGCGATACAGTCCGAGCGCGGGCCCGGCCAGCATGCCGTCGCGGGCGATGTCGGTGCACAGCACATGACGCGCACCGGCATCCAGGTACTGGTCCAGCAGCGGAAACAGACCTGCGCCGCTGGCGCGCGTCCAACCGTGCGAAGGCAGCCGCCATTCACCATCCGGATTGCAAGTTGCATCCAGCGCCAACGTCAGGCGCTCCACGCCATAGCGTGCCAGCCAGCCTTGCACACGATCCGGCTCGCGGATCGCCAGCGAACCAACCACCACCCGATCCGCACCCGCCGCGAACAATGCATCAACGCCGACTTCGTCGCGAATGCCACCGCCCGTCTGCATATTGAGCGAGGTCGCGGTCTTGATCCGCGCAAGCAGATCCAGCTGCGCATAACCACCGTCGCGCGCTGCATCCAGATCAACCAGGTGCAACCATGTCGCGCCCTGCGCGGCATAGCGGGACGCAAGTTCGAACGGATCATCTGCATAGCGCGTCTCGCGCGCGTAATCACCCTGCTGCAGGCGCACTACGCGTCCGTCGCGCACATCGATCGCGGGATACAGGACAGTAGTCATGACACGGCTGCTCATACAGGGTCCCAGCGCAGGAAATTGGCGAGCAGTTTCGAACCGAAATCAGCCGAACGCTGGGGATGGAATTGCATACCGGCAACACGGCCGCGCTGGACGCAGGCGGCGAACGGTTCGCCATGCGTGCAACTGGCAATGCAGTCGTCGGTGACCGGTACGGCATAGCCATGCACGAAGTAGGCATGTGCGGGCGTCGCGATGCCGTCCAGAAGTACAGATTCGTGAACGGTTTCCAGCGTATTCCAGCCCATATGTGGCACCCGCAGGCCGGCGCTGCCCCGCATCCGGCGCACCGTGCCCGGCAGCAAGCCAAGGCAGGCGACGTCGCCCTCTTCGCTCGCATCGAACAGCAATTGCATACCAAGGCAAATGCCAAGCAACGGTGAATCCAGAGCGCGCAGGGCGACATCCAGCCCGCGCTCCCGCAGCAGTTCCATCGCTGGCTTGGCCGCACCCACGCCGGGCAGAATCACCCGCCGGGCACCGTGCAAGCCATCAGCGTCACGCACGATGCGTGGGTCCACGCCCAGCCGCTCCAGCGCATACCGCACTGAGCCGAGGTTGGCGCCGCCGGCATCGATCAAGACAACGTCATTCGCTACTTCATTGATCACAGCATGCCTTTCGTGGTGGGCAACTCGCTGCCTTCGCGCCGCAGCGCTTGGCGCAGCGCGCGCGCCACGACCTTGAAGCAGGCTTCGACCTTGTGGTGATCGTTATTGCCTTCGACTTTCAGGTGCAGGTTCAGGCGCGCGCCATCGCACAGCGAATGGAAAAAGTGGGGCACCAACTCGGTCGGCAGGTCACCCACGCGTTCACGGTTGAACGCGCCACTGAACTCGAACCAGGCACGCCCGGAGCAGTCGAGCGCTGCGCTGGCCTGCGCCTCGTCCATCGGCAACACGAACCCATAGCGGCCAATGCCGCGTTTGTCACCAAGTGCCACTGCAAGCGCCTGACCCAGTGCTATGGCGGTGTCTTCTACGGTGTGGTGTTCGTCGATATGCAGATCGCCTTCGCAGCGCACGCGAAGCGCGAAGCCACCGTGTTTGCCAAGCTGCTCCAGCATGTGGTCGAAGAAACCCAGCCCGGTCTTGATGTCCGGCTCTGCAGTGCGGTCTAGATCGATTTCGACCTCGATCCTGGTTTCCTTGGTATCGCGTTTCACCAGCGCAGTGCGCGGCGCATCGGCCAACGCATGGGCAATCCCGGCCCAATCCCATTCGCCACCAAACTGCGGCGTGCGCAACTGGAACCCGCGAATGCCAAGGTTCTCGGCAAATGTGATGTCAGTCGTGCGATCACCGACCATGGCACTGCGCGTCCAGTCGATGCCACGATCCTTCAAATAGTGCTGGACCAGCCCCAAAGACGGCTTGCGGGTCGGTGCGTTGTCGGCAGGAAAGCTGCAGTCGATGAGGACTTCGCGGAACGCGATGCCTTGGCTTTCGAACACCTGCATCATCAAGGCCTGCGGGCCATCGAACGATGACTTCGGATACTCGGGCCTTCCCAGACCGTCCTGGTTGCTGACGATCACGAACTCGTAGCCCGCATCACGCAATCGCAACATCGCGGGGATGACGTCGGTGACGAAACGCAACTTGTCGAGGCGATCTATCTGGAAGTCTTCGGGTTCTTCGATCAGGGTGCCGTCGCGATCGACAAAAAGAATGGGTATGCCCGAACTCATGCTGCTTCCACCTTGGCTGGCGCGAGTGCCTCAATCACCCGCAGATTCTGTCCTGGACTGCCAATCGTGATCCGCAAGGCATCACCGAGTTGTGGTTGGCTGCGCATGTCACGCACCACGACACCAGCCCGCAAAAAATGCTGAGATGCTGATTCAACGTCGTAAAACCGCACCAGCACAAAATTACCCTGCGAGGCATATACGCGCCGCACGCCGGGCAATTTGCTCATGGCAACCGCAACCATCGCGCGCTCCGCGCAGAGTTCACGAATGCGTTCGCGTGTGACCTCCAGAGCGCTTTCCGACAACGCCTCGCAGGCCACATCGGCACATGGCTGCGGGACAGGATAAGGCGCCTGGCAACGGCGCAGCGCATCGATCATCTCGGTTGAACCGATGACGCAGCCGATCCGAGCCGCCGCTAGCGCATGCGCTTTGGACAAGGTGCGCAGTACGGCGATGTTGTCGTGTACATCAAGCAGTACGGTCGCTGACGGCTGCTCGCTGAACTCGGCATAGGCCTCGTCCACGACGACAATCGCGCGTCCGCGAAGTTGCTCAGCCACGCGCGCTATCGCATCGAGCGTCAACGCTTCACCTGATGGGTTGCCAGGCGAGCACAGGAACAATAGGCGCGCGTCGTTGACGACGACGGCATCGACCATGGCATCGAGATCAGCATTGAGGCCATCAGCCCCATCGACCAGTGGTACCTCGATGACTGCCGTGCCATGCAAGCGCGCGCAGACCGCATACATGCCGAACACCGGCGGCGCAATCACGATGCGATCCTGCCCAGGCATGCAGAACGCACGTAGCAACAGGTCAATCGCTTCATCACTACCGCGCCCGGCCAACACCTCCTCGGGTCTTACCTGGTACAGGCCTGCCAACGCATAGCGCAAGCGCTCCGGCTGCGGCGAAGGGTAGCGGCGCAGGTCACTTGCAGGTGTACCTGGATTCGCCCAAGGTGATTCGTTGGCATTGAGCCAGATCTCGCCCTCAAGCTTGTCGCTTCGCGCGGAGCGATAGCCGACAAAATCACGCAGGTCGCTGCGAAGCAATGCCGATACCGTACTCATGCGGCCATCTCAAGACGTGCGCGTTCCAGGCGCAACTCGACGGCACGTGCATGCGCTTGCAGCCCTTCTGCATGGGCCAAGGTCGCGGCGCAAGGACCTGTGTTCACGATTCCTTCGCGACTTGCCGTTTGCACCGTAATCGCTTTCTGGAAACTGGCCACGCTCAATCCGCTCCACGCACGCGCAGCGCCGCCGGTAGGCAGCACGTGATTGCTGCCGCTGCAGTAGTCGCCAAGTGCTTCCGGCGTCCAGTCGCCAAGGAAGATGCTGCCGGCGCTGGTGACGCGTTCGACCCACGCCTGCGGGTCGCGCAAGGCCAGGATCAAGTGCTCCGGCGCATAGAAATTGCTGATCTCGAATGCGGTTTCAAGTGTGTCCACCAGCACTGCACGCGACGCCCCAAGCGCAACGCGTGCGATGCCTGCGCGAGGCAAGGTTCCAAGTTGCAGCTGGACCTGCGCCAGTACCGCATCCAGCAATGGCGGCGAATCTGTCAGCAGCAGTACCTGGGAATCGGGGCCATGCTCCGCCTGCGACAACAAGTCAGCCGCGACGAACGCAGCATCAGCGCCAGCATCGGCGATCACCAGCACTTCCGATGGCCCGGCGGGCATGTCGATGGCGGGACCGCCAAGTTCCTGTGTCACCTGGCGTTTGGCTTCATCGACATAGCCATTGCCCGGTCCGAACAACTTGTCGCAACGCGGGATGCTGTCAGTGCCGATGGCCATAGCTGCAATTGCCTGCGCACCGCCAAGCTTGAATACGCGCACACCCGGCGTCATGCGCGCAGCAACCAGGACTGCAGGATCAGCCTGGCCATCAGCGCGCGGTGGCGTGCATAGGATGATGTCGCGACAGCCGGCCAAGCCGGCAGGAATAGTCAGCATCAATGCCGTGGACGGCAACGGCGCGCTGCCCGCCGGCACGTACAGACCCACCCGGCCTATCGGTCGCTGGATGCGTTCGCAGCGCAAGCCCGGCGCGGTGTCGACTGCATAGGGTTTGGCCATGCCGGCGCGGTGGAACACTTCGATGCGTCCGGCAGCTTCGCGCATCGCATCGCGCAATTCTTCCGGTACCGAGGCTTCCGCAGCGGCGAATTCTGCTTCGCTGACTTCGAACTCGTCTACGTCCACGCCATCGAATTGCGCGGTCAGTGCGCGCAGTGAGGCATCGCCGTCGGCTGTAACCTGCGCGCGAATGCCAGACACCGCATCGCGCACGCTTTTGGAAGCCGCTTGCACAGGACGTTGCAATACCTGCGCTTTTGCGGCGGCATCCAGACGTGACCACTCAATTCGATTCACGCCAGCATCCTTTCGACCGGCAGCACCATCAGCCCGCGCGCGCCGGCGCGCTTGAGGTCTTCCAGCCGCTGCCAAGTAATTGCTCCGTGACATAGCGCCTGCAGTGCCATCGAATCGCTGCCGTCGACTTGCATCATGGTCGGCACCTCGGCATCAGGCAGTAGGCTGATGACCTCAGCCAGACTGTCGCGCGAGGCCTGAAACAACAACAACTTGCTGTCGCGGATCCGCAGCACACCGTCAAGACGGCGCAGCAGCATGTCGGCCAGATCCGCACGTGTGTCACCAAACGGCAATGCGGGCGCGGCAAGCACCGCCTCGGTTTCAAGAATCGTATGCACAGCTTTGAGGTGGTTGGCGGCGAGCGTCGCACCACTGGATACCAGGTCGCAAACCGCATCGGCCTGCCCAAGCCTCGGAGCGATCTCGACGGAACCCGACAGGGTCACGACGTCAGCGTTGATCGATGATTCCTTCAGCCAGGTGCGCAGCAACGCCGGGTAGCTTGTGGCAATGCGTTTGCCCGCCAACTGCTCCGGTGCTTGCCAATCCCATTCATCCGGCACCGCCAGCATCAGCTTGCATCCACCGAATCCAAGCGGCCGCAGTTCGCGGAATGCCGGAGGCTCACCGGCTTGCTCGCGCTCGCCAGCCTGTTCAAGCAGCACGTTGCGACCAACGATACCGAGGTCACACAGCCCGCCGGCGATCAAGCCGGGTATGTCGTCGTCGCGCACCAGAAGAAGGTCGATGGGCGCGCTTTCGCCGTAGCAAAATAACCGATCTCGACTTTCGCGCCAGCTCAGGCCACAGGCACTGAGCAGCGCGCGAGCGGGATCTCTGAGGCGGCCGTTCTTCTGGATGGCGATGCGCAGGCGATCACGCACCGCCGGATTGGCGGGTGGAGTCATGGGGCTTGTCTCAATGCGAAGCGAGGGGAAGGCGCAAGCGACGTGCTGCGAGGGTGTAGCCACCCGTGCCGCGGTCTATCGTGCGGGCCACCCGACCGATGGTGGTCACGCTGACCAGAGTGCGGTCATGAATTTCACGGTATGGCACACCCTGCAGCAGCAAGGGCACCACCTTCCAGCGATCGCCCATAGATTCAAGCTCGGCCGGAGTGCACAGATCTTCGAGGAACGAACGCACTTCGTCTCCCGTCTTCAACGACGCTAGCGCGTGCGCTAACGCGTCCAGCGCGGTGACGACGTCATAGTCCGGCAAAGGTTGTGGGCGTTGCTTCATATGACACAGACCTGATTTTGCAGTTAGTAGATCGAATTAATGTATTAATGTGCTAATACATTAAAGCACTGATTGGCTCGCCGTCAACCCACACGAGGTTCGGACTGGAATCGGCAGGAAGATCTGTCTGGTGAGCTTGTACGGGGCGAAAGCTATCAGTCGGTATTGCTGGCTCGGGCAGCCTTCAACACATCGCCATCGGCCACCATTCGAACAATGATGGCCACTTCACCATCAAGTGCGCGGTCGCGATCCAGGAACGGCAGGCGTGCACGGATTGCAGCATGTGCGGCAGCGACGGTTGTGCCGGGCTGGAAAGGGTCGGCTGCCGCCAGTTCGGCACGCAATGCGTCGACTTCAGCGATGAAGCGCTCATGCTGCGGGTCGCCCGGCAATGGACCACAGTGCACTTTCGACGCAAATGCCCGCGTATCCGCACGGCGGGCAAGGTCGCGCGCTGCATTGATCATGTCGCTGCGCAGGTCCAGTGCCTGTGCCGCCGTATACAACTCAAGTGCCAGCACCTTGCCAAGGTCGGCGGCCATGGCCAAAACATGACGGGCTTCGTTGGCACCCATCGAAACATGGTCTTCAGCGTTGGCCGAAGTTGGAATCGAATAGACCGACGCCGGCATCGCTCGACTGGCGAGGTCATTGACGATCGCCGCGGCGGTGTACTGCACGATCATATGCCCAGACTCGGTGCCGTCCTCGTTGCCGATCAGAAAAGCCGGCAGGCCATCATTGGTGGCGGGGTCGACCAGCTTGTTGAGCCGGCGCTCCGAGATGGATGCCAGTACCGGGATTGCGGCCTTGACGTAACTCATCGCCAACGCCAGCGGCATGCCGTGGAAGTGGCCGGCGGAGATCACCTGTTGCTCCATGTGCTCTGATTGGGCATCCGGGAACACCAGCGGATTGTCGGTGACCGCGTTCAGTTCGACATCGAACACGCGCTTGGCCTGCTCGACCGCATCGCGCACGGCGCCGTGCACCTGAGGAATGCAGCGCAGGGAATAGCTGTCCTGCGGCTGATGCTTCTTGCCACCACGAAATGGGCGGAAGCGCTGGTAGAACTTCTCGCGTCCATGGCGCTGACCAAACGGTACCCAGTCCCAGCCGATGTCGAAGCTGAGCTGCTGTGCTCCTGGCGTATCCCAAGAAGTCGGCAACCACTGCCGGAACTTGGGTACCAAGTGATAAGCGATGTCGGACAGGGTCGAACCGGACAGCAAACGCCGCAGGTTCGATGCGACGTGTACCTGCCCCGGATGCGGACGCAGCGCATGTACTTCAGGTGCGAACGCACCAAGGCGCCCCGCGAATGCATCGATCGTCATGGCGGCAGCAAGATCGGCGGTATCAAGCAACTCATCGAGCTGTTGCAACGCCAGTACGCCTGTCGCCAGCATCTGCGCGGTGCCATTGTTGAGCGCCAGGCCTTCCTTGTAAGACAGCGTGACAGGCTGCAGGCCCGCCTGCGTCAGTGCCTGCGCACCTGGCATGCGCTGACCGTCCAGGAACGCTTCACCGCCGCCCAACAACACGATGGCCAGGTGCGAAAGCGGCGCAAGATCGCCCGACGCGCCCACCGAACCCAGTTGCGGCACCACCGGCACGATGCCGGCGTTGAGCATTGCCGCCAACGCCTGGAGTGTCTGCACGCGAATGCCGGAATGGCCGCGCAGCAGGGTATTGATGCGGATGCACAACATCGCCCGAACCACGTCCTGCGCGAACGGCTCACCGACGCACACGGCATGGGTGATGATGAGGTTTTGCTGCAACTCCACATGCAGCGAACGGCCCGATGACGCGGCGCCCGGCAATTCATCGCGTAGCGGGTGCGCGCCCAGCAACTTGTCGGCATTGCTGCCGAAGCCGGTTGAGACGCCGTAAATGGGTTCTTCCCTACGAACCTGTTCGGCCAGGAATTCAGCCGCACGCGCCACTGCACCTAACGATGCGTTGGCCAAGGTGACCCGTGCACCCTTTGCCACCGCGACGAGTTGTTCACGGGTCAGCGAAACACCGTCCAGTTCGATGTTGACATCGATCATCTCGCTCACTGCGTCAAGCCTTGAGTCCGCAGCTGTTCACGCTCCACCTGCAGTGTGGCCGCAAGCTCGGTTTCAGCGACATCGAACTGTTCACCACGCCGCAGGTCCTTGACTGCAACCACGCCGCGAGCCAATTCGTCCTCGCCCCGGATCACCACGAAGCGGATGCCTGCGCGATCGGCGTACTGCATCTGCTTGGCAAGCTTGCGCGGCTCCAGTTGGGTTTCGACGTTCAGGCCGGCAGCCCGCAATCGCTGCGACAGTGACAGCGCATGCGCCAGGCCATGGTCATCCAGCAAACACACCAGCACGTCCACGGAACTTTCCGCCGTGGTGACCAATCCGGCTTCTCGCAACTGATAGAACAGTCGGGTCAGTCCGATTGATATGCCGACGCCCGGGAGCTTTGACTTGCTGTAATGACTGGCCAAGTTATCGTAGCGACCGCCAGAGCAGATCGAGCCGATCTGCGGGTGCGCGACCAGCGTGGTCTCATAGACCACGCCTGTGTAGTAATCCAGACCGCGCGCGATCGACAGGTTCAGGGCATAGCGCGATTCCGCCACGCCTAGCGCGCGCAGCTGCTGCAGGATCCCGCACAGTTCGTCTCGACCTTCCTCGAACATCGGTGTTCCGGCACCAAGCGCCTTGAGTCTGGCGAGTGCATCTTCATGCCCATCGGAGCGCACCCGCGCGAAGGCCATGAGCTTGTCGATGGCGCCCACTTGCAAGTCGAAGCCTTCGCCCGCGAGGGTCTCGCGCACGGCGTCTTCGCCACGCTTGTCCAACTTGTCCAGCTCACGCAGCACCGCGAATTGTTGTTCGCCTTCGATGCCGACGCCTTCGAAATAGCCGCGCAGCAACTTGCGATGGTTGAGATGAATGGTGAAATCGCCTATTGCCAGTCGCTCGAAAACTGCCGCGATCACGGCTGGGATGTCCGCATCGAAGCGCGGCGAAAGACTGTCCTTGCCGATCACGTCGATGTCGCATTGGTAGAACTCGCGGAAGCGCCCACGCTGCGCGCGCTCGCCGCGATACACGCGCTGCATCTGGTAACGACGGAACGGGAACGCGAGGTCATGCTCGTGCTCGGCCACGTAGCGCGCCAGCGGCACGGTCAGATCGAAACGCAGGGCTAGCTCCGGCATGCCATCACTCGTCGCTTTTTCCAGCGAACCGGTGGACTGCACGAAATACACCTGGCGCTCGGTTTCGCCGCCGGTCTTGGTCAGCAGCACTTCTGAAAGCTCCATCACCGGCGTTTCCACCGGCAGGAAGCCGAAGCGCTCGAAGGTCTGACGGATCGTGTCCAACATACGCTGGAAGGCGATCTGGTCACGGGGCAGCAGCTCCATGACCCCGGGCGGGGTGCGTGGCTTGATCAAGAACGTAGCTCCGGCACAGGTAGCCGCCAAGTTTAGCGGTTCCACCCAGATGCGACGCGGGCCGGGCGAATCAGTTGCCGAACCCGTATCTGATTGCCTACAATGTTCGGCTACACCGTCGGGGTGTAGCTCAGTCTGGTAGAGCGCTACGTTCGGGACGTAGAGGTCGCAGGTTCGAATCCTGTCTCCCCGACCAATGAAATCAATGTGTTACGTCAAAACCGCCAAAAGGCGGTTTTTTCATCAAGAGCGCATCCAGTTCCGGCCTGCTCCAGTCGAGCAAATTGCGCCGGAAATCAGCGCTCCTGGCTGGGCTGCGGGGTAACCGACACTCGCACGCGCAGCCGGTTGCCGGGGTCGCTCGCCATCCGGGTACGGAACTTGCTGCCCTTGTAGACATAGTCCACGTCGTAGGCGATCGGCCGGCGGAACTCGCGCGCAACAGGTTGCATCCGGCAATTCTCCGGGTCGGCGCTCGCCTCGGCAGATCCACCGCCCAAGCGTTCCTTGACCGCATCAACCACCCGCGACAGTCCATTACTGGCGGCGGGCTTCTTGAGCTCGTCGCAGACCTCTTCCATCCGGGACGTGCGCAGTACCTGGTAGATCGGTTCCACGCCGAGCACCTGCGCGTAGTCGTAGCGGATGTTTTCCTGCGGCAGTACAACGTCAGACGACGCATTCTGCGCACCCACGCAGGGCGCAGCCAGCAACAGGGCTGCGCCGGCGAGGCCAACTTGTAGGACGTGGGCGCGCGACAACATGGCCCAAGTCTAGCCACGCGCGTGCTACATGGGATGAATCGCCGCTGTCGTGAACCCTGCTGCACGCTATGGGCGAGGCTTGGCGCGGGTTCGGCATTGGCCCGTTACAATGCGCGATCCCCTGCGCCCGCCACCATGAGCCTGCATCTCTACAACACCCTGACCCGGCGGATCGAGCCATTCGTGCCGCTCGATCTCGCCTGCCCGACCATGTACCTGTGTGGTCCGACCGTCTACAACTATGTGCATATCGGCAACGCGCGCGGGCCGGTGGTGTTCGGCTTGCTGGCCGCGCTCTTGCGTCGTCGTTACGGCGGCCTGCGTTATGCGCGCAACATCACCGACGTCGACGACAAGATCAACGCAGCGGCCAATCAACTCGGCGCGCCGATTTCCACGATCACAGACAAGTATGCGGCGGCCTATCGCGAGGACATGGCGGCGCTCGGCGTCGCCCCACCGGATCTGGAACCGGAAGCCACCGCGCACATCCCGCAGATCATCGCGATGATCGATGCGTTGATCGACTCCGGGCATGCCTATGTCGCCGAAGGCCATGTGCTGTTCGCGGTGTCGAGCTTCGACGGCTACGGCAAGCTTTCGCGCCGCGATCCGGACGAGATGCTGGCCGGCGCGCGGGTCGAAGTCGCGCCCTACAAGCGCGATGCCGGCGACTTCGTATTGTGGAAGCCATCGACTGATGAGTTGCCCGGCTGGGATTCGCCATGGGGCCGCGGCCGGCCGGGCTGGCACATCGAATGCTCGGCGATGGCGGAGGCGCACCTGGGAGCGACCATCGACATCCATGCCGGCGGCATCGACCTGCAATTCCCGCACCACGAAAATGAAATCGCGCAAAGTGAATCCGCGCATGGCGGCGCACCGTTTGCGCGCTGGTGGCTGCATAACGGGATGCTCAACTTCGGTGGTGCCAAGATGAGTAAGTCGCTGGGCAACATCGAAAAAGTCCACGACCTTGTTCGCGCGCATCCACCCGAGGCGCTGCGCCATGCCCTTCTTTCCGCGCACTACCGGCAGCCGCTGGAATGGTCGGACACGCTGATCGAACAGAGTGTACGCACGCTGGATCGGCTGTACGGAACATTGCGCGGCCTGGTCGATGTCGATGCGGAAGCAGTGATTCCAGCGGGCATCGAGGCTGCGCTGGACGATGACCTCAACACCCCGCAGGCGATGGCGGAGATGGCTCGCATCGCTGGCGAAGCACGCAAGGCCGAGTCCGGCGGCGACAAGGCACGACTCAAGTCGGAACTACTGGGCGCTGGTCTTGCATTGGGCTTGTTGCAGCAGACGCCCACTGAGTGGTTCGCGCGCGGCGCCTCGGGGGATGACGATGCGCGCATACAGGCCATCGTCGACGAACGCGCGGCTGCCAAGCATGCCCGCGATTTCACTCGTGCCGATGCGATCCGCCAACAACTGGCGGACGAGGGCGTGCTGCTCGAGGACACACCCCAAGGCGTGCGATGGAAACGGGCGTGAGCAACTCCCCATTCCCCCTCGAACCCACCCCCGCCGACGCGCAACAAGTGATCGCCGAAGAGTTCGCCTTCTTCGGCGACTGGTCAGAGCGTTACCAGTACCTGATCGACCTCGGCCGCAAGCTGCCGGAATTCCCGGATACGCGGAAAACCGAGGAACACCGCTTGCTCGGTTGCCAGTCGATGGTGTGGATCGTGCCGTCGGGTGACGCCGCCAGGCTCGATTTCACAGCTGCAAGCGATTCGGCAATCGTCTCTGGTCTGGTGTTCCTGGCCCTGCGCGTGTACTCCGGTCGCAGCGCGCAGGAAATCCTCGCCACTGAGCCGGACTTCATCGCCGCCATTGGTCTGGCCAAGCATCTGTCGCCGACCCGCAGCAACGGGCTGGCATCGCTGCTGGCCTTTATCCGCGATCAGGCACGCAGCGCGCTGGCCGCATGAGCGGGGTGGCGATGGGCAATGCCATCGAGGCGACGCCGCCTCTGTCGCCAATGGGCGTCCCCGGTTTTCGATGGCTGATGCTGTACCGCATCTGCAGCCTGCTGTCGTACCAGATCGTGGCGGTCACGGTGGGCTGGCATGTGTACGAGATTACCGGCGACCCATGGTCACTGGGCTTGATCGGCCTGGCCGAGGTCATTCCGTACTTCTGCGTGGCACCATTTGCTGGCCACCTGGTCGACACGCTGCCGCGTCGCAAGCTGGGCGCCGCCGCCTGTACTGGATTGGCATTGAACGCGGGGGCACTGGCGCTGATCGCCACCTGGGCATTGGCTGCCGATGACCTGTGGCCCATCTATATGGCCATCGCGGTCGGCGGCATCGGGCGCGCCTTCCTGGGGCCGGTCTACAACGCGCTGTTCGCGCGCGCCCTCAAGCGTGATCAGTTCGCCCGCGGCGCCAGCATGGGCAGCGTGGTATTCCAGACCGGTCTGGTGCTGGGCCCGGCGATTGGCGGCGTATTGATTGGCGTGGCCGGAAAATCCATGACGTATGGTTTGGCGTCGGCGTTCGCAATCGCCGCAGCGGTTGCGTTGCTGCGCATGCCGGTCACCGAACCTCCGCTGCAGCTGCAACGCGGGCCGGTATTGGCCAGTATTGGCCAAGGCCTGCGCTTCGTATTCGGCCATCAGATCCTGCTCGCCGCACTGGCCCTGGACATGTTCGCGGTGCTGTTTGGTGGCGCCATCTCGCTGGCGCCAGCCTTCATCAAGGACGTGCTGCATGCCGGTCCCGAAGCACTCGGCATCCTGCGCGGATCACCCGCCATCGGCTCGGTGGCGGCGGCATTGTGGTTGTCGCGCTGGCCACTGCAGGCCAATGCAGGCCGGATCATGCTGGCCTCGGTGGTGGGCTTCGGTGCCTGCATGATTGGCTTTGGCCTGAGCACGGTGTTCTGGCTGTCGGCCGGCTTCCTGCTGCTGTCGGGCGTGTTCGATGGTGTTTCAGTGGTGCTGCGCTCGACCGTGCTGCAGCTGGCCACGCCGGATGAAATGCGCGGGCGCGTGTCGTCGGTCAACGGCCTGTTTATAAGCTCATCGAACGAGCTCGGCGCGTTTTATTCCGGCGCGATGGCGCGCTTGCTGGGTCTGGTGAGCTCGGTGGTGATCGGCGGCTGCGTGACGATCGGGATTGTCGGGATCACCGCTTGGAAGGCGCCGAAGCTGCGTCGGCTGGACCTGCGCGAACTGCACTGACAAAAAACCCCGCCGAAGCGGGGTTTTTCGAGCACCGCACGCGCCCGCCTGGGCGAGCGCAGCAGGCTCAGTCGCCCATTTGTTTCTGCATGTGTTCCCAGCGTTCCTGCGCATCGATGGTCCGCTCGGCTGTCAGCCGGGCCTCAAGCCGATCCAGTCCGATGTCCTCGCCAGTATCCGCGCAATAGCCATAGTCGCCGTTGTCCAAGCGCTTAAGCGTGCTGTCGATCTTGCCGATCAGCTTGCGGTAACGATCGCGGGTGCGCAGTTCCAGCGAGTTCTCGGTCTCGCGGGTGGCGCGCTCGGCTTCATCGCCGACATCGCGCACTTCGTCCTTGAGGTTCTCGATGGTCTGTTTGGATTCCTCGACCAGATCGCTGCGCCAGCTAAGCAATCGCTGGCGGAAATACTCGAGCTGCAACGCGCTCATGTATTCCTCGTCGGCGCCCGGCTTGTAGCCGTTGGGCACGATCGGACGGCCGTTGGCATCGTCTTTCCGATACGGCACCACCTTGAATTTGCCCTTCGGCACCGGCGCCGCCGGCCTTGCGAGGACCGCCACCGCGACTTTGCCGGGCTTGCGCGGTGCGCTCTGGGCACTGGAGACCACGACGGCCTTCGGCATGGTTGCAGCGGCTTTTTTCGAGGATCTGGATGATTTCCCGGCCTTGACCGCTGTGGGCTTGGGCGTAGGTACAGTCGATGTTTCAGCTGGTTTGGTCGTAGGTGCGGGATTTTTTGCCGGAGCCGGCTTGGCCGCAGCCACAACCTTCTTGGCGGGAACAGCCTGCTTCGCAGTCGCGGGCTTCTTCGCCGGGGCAACCTTCTTGGCTACCACCACCTTTTTCGCCGGAGCAGACTTCTTGGCTACCACCACCTTCTTCGCCGGAGCAGCCTTCTTGGCCGCCACCACCTTTTTCGCCGGAGCAGCCTTTTTGGCCGCCACCAC
>JBDSIA010000355.1:0-2077 GCA_039918175.1 Thermomonas sp. | reverse complement strand
ATCCAGCATGCGGTGCCGATTGCCGAAATGCCACCGGAGAAATGGGACGCGATCATAGCGATCAACCTGAGTGCTGCATTCCATACCATGCGCGCGGCATTGCCCGGCATGGCGGAACGTGGCTACGGCCGCGTGGTCAATATCGCCTCAGTGCACGGGCTGGTCGCATCGGCCAACAAGGCGCCGTATGTGGCCAGCAAATTCGGCCTGGTCGGCTTGAGCAAGGTCGCCGCGTTGGAATACGCCGCGCAAGGCTCGCGCGATTCCGGCGGTATCACCGTCAATTGCATCTGCCCCGGCTGGGTGGAAACGCCATTGATCGAACCACAGATCGAAGCACGCCAAAATGGCGGCAGCCGCGACGACGGCGTGCGTTCGCTGCTGTCCGAAAAACAGCCAAGCCTGCGCATGACCCTACCTGCGGAAATAGCTGCGTTGGCAGTGTTCCTGTGCCGGCGCGAAGCCCACAACATCACCGGCGCGTCATTGCCGGTGGATGGCGGCTGGACTGCGCAATGAATAAGACACGCCATCCCTGATTATTGCCGCCAGCCCACTCATTATCCTGGTCCTTGTAAGGGCTTGCGCCAGCTTTTCAACACGGCCTCCCCGATGAAATACGGTGCCCACACCAGCGGGAAGATCCATGACGGCGACACGCTGGTCATCTCTCCGCTCGCATCGGGCACGGCCGGACCGCCAAACACCAGCATGAACACCACCGTCAGCACGAACCCGGCACCCCACAACATCCCGGAATAACCCGCGCCTTGGACAACCCATGCCTGGTGCGCGGGCGTTCCGAAGCGCAACCCGCTTGGCGGAAGCACGCGCGCGACCAAAAACCACGCGGCCATCAACCAGGCCTGCGGCATGCCGACACTCGCACCAACCCGCCACGCAGACGCCAGATACACGAGAGCCACGCACGCCAATGCGCAATACCGCACCTCCACGACGCGGATCGACGCTAGCGCTCCGGCGAGCAACAATGCGACAGCAACGAACATTTCGAACACGACTGGCCATATCAACCAGACCAGCAACGTGTCGTACTCGAAGTGCTCGCGCCACAACCATATTCCCATGAACGCACCTGCGGACAGCAAGTCCATCCAGGCGTTGCGCACTACCTTGGACAGGGTCATGCCGGCGGCCCCTACCTCATCGCGCGGGCAGGAAACGAGGGTTGCGCAGCAGTCCTGCCGAGATCAGCGAGACCAGTACGCCGACCGGAAAAATTTCCGCGCACACCATCGGCAAGCGAACAACGGGTTGGCGTACTGGATCGTGAAGCTCTCCATCTCGGCAGTCAGCTTGCTGTTTCCTCATGCCAGATTCACCGAGTATAGTCCCGTAACGAGATCATCTTAGCGCGGGTGGACGCGGTGGCTCGCCACCATCAGACATTTGCTTTGATGACGGACTTAATTTGAAACGCGTTATGTGGGGACAAATTCTTGTGACCTCAACCAGCGCTGATCTGTCGGCTAGGATTGGCCAGTCCAGGCGGTTTCGTCGCAGCTTTTAGTTGATCTGAAAGCGTTCAACAACCCTTATCCCTTCCGTCGCAACCCGAATACGCTGGTTTATCCCGCCTTCACTGAAATTTACCAGGCGTTAGGCCCGGTTGGAGTAAGTCACCTTGCCCATAGAACTGCTTACAACGTTCGCCCAGATTGCCATCGCATTCGCCGGCTTGTCTGCACTTGCCTTGGTTGTAGTTCAACTCGCCGGTGTGGAGTGGCAAGCTCAAATGACAACCGGCTTCTGGCTTCTCATCGCCTGGAGTCTCGGCGCAATCGTATTCTCACTTCTTCCGCTTCTGCTACTTGAGTTCGGCATTTCCGAAAGCTGGGCAATTTCAGTGTCAAGCTCTGGTTTGGGCATATTCATTCTGGTTGTCACCGGCTCCGCATTGCGCCGAGACATTCGCATTCTGCGATTGCGGATTGGGGCAAGGCCGCCAGTGAAAACCATGGTCTTGATAGGAGGAACTGCGGCTTTGTCTGCGATTGTTATGGTCCTGAATGCATTGTCCTTGTTGCCCGGTCCTCGTACAGCTTGGTATCTAACT
>JBDSIA010000354.1:0-10046 GCA_039918175.1 Thermomonas sp. | reverse complement strand
ACCTCGACCAGGGCGACCTGCGTTACGAGCCCGCGTTGGCACTGTCATCCGGACCAGATGGCCTGGACGCG
Organism: Thermomonas sp.; assembly: GCA_039918175.1. Classification (GTDB taxonomy): domain Bacteria; phylum Pseudomonadota; class Gammaproteobacteria; order Xanthomonadales; family Xanthomonadaceae; genus Thermomonas. The sequence goes on along the minus strand of JBDSIA010000354.1, from coordinate 9,975 downwards.
ATTCGCACCATTGTTGGCAATGCCAGCGCGCATCTGGATGCCGGTGGATGGTTGCTGCTGGAGCACGGTTGGGAGCAGGGCGATTCCGTGCGTGGGCTGTTGTCGAATGCTGGTTTCATTGATGTCAAAACTGTGCGTGACCTGGAAGATCGTGACCGCATCAGTCTTGCCCGGCTGGTTTGAAACGCGTCGCGTTAAACTGAAGGCCAATGAAGTTTGCGAAGGACTGCCATGCGGACGCTTTACCCGGAGATCACGCCCTACCATACCGGCACCCTGCAGGTGGACGACCGCCACACCCTGTACTGGGAGCAGTCCGGCAACCCGGACGGAAAGCCCGTGGTCATGCTGCATGGCGGCCCCGGCGCGGGTTGCAGCGACAAGATGCGGCGCTTCCACGACCCTGCCAAGTACCGGATCATCTTGTTTGACCAGCGGGGCGCAGGCCGCAGCACGCCACACGCGGACCTGACCGACAACACCACGTGGGATCTGGTTGCCGACATCGAAAAGCTGCGCGAACTGCTCGGCATCGAGCGCTGGCAGGTGTTCGGCGGCAGTTGGGGTTCAACGCTGGCGTTGGCCTATGCGCAAACCCATCCGCTACGCGTAACCGAGCTCGTATTGCGCGGGATCTTCATGTTGCGCCGCTGGGAACTGGAATGGTTCTATCAGGAAGGCGCCTCGCGTTTGTTCCCGGAAGCGTGGGCACCCTACGAAGCGCTGATCCCGGAGGCCGAGCGTGGCGACATGATCGCCGCCTATCACCGTCGGCTGACCTCGGAAGACGAGGCCGTGCGCCTGGCCGCCGCGCAGGCATGGGCCACATGGGAAGGCGCTACCAGTTACCTGCACATTGATCCGGATTACCAGACCAGCCACAGCAATGCGCATTTCGCGCTGGCCTTCGCGCGGATCGAGAACCACTACTTCAGCAACAAGGGCTTCTTCGAGGTGGATGACCAGTTGTTGCGCGACGCGCACCGGATCAAGGACATCCCCGGCGTCATCGTGCACGGCCGTTACGATGTGGTCTGCCCGGTGCAAAGTGCGTTCGACCTGCACAAGGCCTGGCCGAAGGCGGACCTGCAAATCAGCGCGGCCTCCGGCCATTCCGCATTCGAGGCGGAACACGTGGATGCACTGGTCACGGCGACGGATAGATTCGCCCAGGAGTTCATGGCATAAGCGACGATCTCGACGAATGCAACGTCGACAAGGTCAAGGGACTGGTACTGCGCGCTGAGTTCGTTCAGAAGGCCTGAGCCAGGTGGGCAGCGGGGGTTCAACCCGCCGGCGAGCCATCCGGGTTGTGCTCGATCATCCACAGCCCGGCCCACAGCTTGAGGTCCAGCTCGAAACCTTCCGCCTGTTTGCGCATCAGCCATGCAGGCGCATCGGCGCGCGGGACTAGGTGAACGGTGATGTTCTCGCTGTCGACGCCGCCGCCCTCACCGACCTTGGTCAGCTCGCGCGCACGCACGAAGGCAATGCGCTCGTTGCTCATGCCAGACGAGGTCGGCCCGATCAGCAACACTTCGACCTTGCCCGGCGACCAGCCGGTTTCCTCGATCAACTCACGCCGCGCGGCATCCTGCAGGGTGTCGTGTGCATGGTCGTCGCCGACCAGGCCGGCCGGCATCTCGATGGTGCGCGAGCCCAGTGGCACCCGGAATTGCTCGACGAACAACACGTCGTCGTTCGGGGTCACGGCAATCACGATGACCGCCATGCCCTGGCCATGCGTGCGCTCGCACGATTCCCAATGGCCGATCTTGACCAGACGCAGCCAGTCGCCTTCGTACAAGGTCTGTTTGATGTTGCCCATGGATGGATGTTACCCGCGTCGGTCGTTGCTGGGACGGCGGTGCCTACCGTCGGGTGTTCGCTTCGCGGCTTGAAATGCCCCTGCGCGACCACCCGGCGGTCTCACCGCCTCCGGTCAACTCAAATCTGTAAACCGGCAGTCTCGGCCAGGCGCTTGCGGGTCAGTGGGCCGAAACCCATCCAGTCCGACAGCGACTCCAGCTCACGTTCATCGCCAGTTGCGCGAGTGAAATCAGTGACAGGCAAAGGTGCATCCAGAGCCACGGTGGTTAGCTTTCGCCACAGCAGGGCATGCTCGCGTTGCTCACGCAGGCGCACCGCCATGCTCGCGGCGCCACGCAGGCGCAGGAACGGGATTTCGTCGATACGTTCAAGCAGCGCGTCCAATGTCCCGAAGTGGGCCAGCAGGATCGCCGCCGACTTGGCGCCGATGCCGGTGATGCCGGGGATGTTGTCCACCGCGTCGCCGGTCAATGCCAGGTAATCGGCGATCTGGTGCGCGTGTACGCCATACCGCGCCTTGACCCCGTCCGAGCTCCAGCGCACGCCTCGCGCAAAGTCCCACTGCTGATCCTCACCGGCCAGCAATTGCGAGAGATCCTTGTCCGCCGACACGATCACGCTTCGGAACCCCGCCGCGCGGGCGGCATGTGCGGCGCTCCCGATCAGATCATCTGCCTCGTAGTCCTGGTGGGCCAGGGTCACCATGCCCAGTGCCTCGCACAGTGCCTTGCACCAGGCGAACTGGCGCCGCAGTTCCGGCGGTGCCGGATCGCGGTTGGCCTTGTACGCCGGGTACAGCACATTGCGGAAACAGGAATCCAGCGCTTCGTCGAAGGCGATCGCGATATGCCGCGGGCGCTCGCGTTCCAGCAAGTCCAGCAAGAAGCGGGCGAAGCCATGCACGGCATTGGTCGGCCAGCCATCGGCATCGTGGAACTCGTCGGGCATCGAATGCCAGGCACGAAACACGTACATGGATGCATCGACCAGGAAGAGCGTTGGAACAGCTGGCGTCTGCATCGCAGGGTCGCTCACTTCGGGTGCCACTCGCTGATCAGCGACTCGTGATCTGGCCGGTCGCGTTCGGGCACCTCGACCTGCGGCGTACCGATCGCAATCGTTCCGGTCAGTTGCTCGTCTTCGCCCAAACCGAGCACGTGTTCGAGGAAGACCCGGTCGTAGGCCGGCCAGCCGGTCAGCCATTGCGCGCCAAAGCCTTCAGCCTGTGCGGCCTGCAACAGCAACAGGCACACGCAAGAGGCAGTGGACGCTCGCTCGCTGGCGGGGATTTTTTCGTCGAAGCCGAGCTTTGCTATCACGGCAACCGTGAGTGGCGGCAAGGTGAAGCGCGTACGTAGCTTGGCGATCACGCCATCACCGGCATCCGGCTCGCGTTCGACAAGCCGTGCTTGCGCGGCATCGGCCAGCGCTGTTCGTGCATCGCCGGCAATGCACAGGAAGCGGAACGGCACCCGCTTGCCGTGGTCCGGCACGCGCACCGCGGTGGCCAGCATCCGTTGCAGGGTGGCGGTATCCGGGCCGGGTGCGGCCAACTGCCGGGTCGGCACCGAGCGGCGAGTGTCCAGTGCGTCCAGGGTGAGCATCGCGATCCTTGCGGCCATGGCGTGTTGGGGAGCCACCATGGTACCGGCTGCGTCGACGCCGCCGGCTTTGGGTACGATGCAGTCAGCAGACCAAGGCGGGAGCAGGCAATGGCGGTGAATATTGGCGTGGCGCGCGAGAGCGCGCCGGGCGAACGGCGGGTCGCGTTGACACCGGAAACCTGCAAGAAACTGGTGGCGGCCGGCGCGACCGTGCGGATCGAGTCAGGCATCGGTGATGGCGCGTATTTCCCAAACCAGGCCTATGTCGATGCCGGCGCGCAAGTCACCGCGCATCCACGTGAAGATGCCGATATCGTGTTGTGCGTGCAGCCGCCATCGGCCGTGGAGATCAGTTCGCTGAAATCAGGCGCGGTGCTGGTGGGTAGCCTGCAGCCACAGGCCGATGACGCCCGTGGCGAGGCCTTGCAGGCGCGCGGAATCATCGCTTTTCCGCTGGAGAAACTGCCGCGCACCACCCGCGCGCAGGCGATGGACGTGCTCAGTTCGCAGGCCGGCATGGCCGGCTACAAGGCGGTGCTGATCGCCGCGCAATTGGCGCCGCGTTTCTTTCCGATGCTGACCACGGCTGCGGGCACGATTCGGCCGTCCAAGGTGCTGATCGTGGGCGCGGGCGTGGCCGGTTTGCAGGCAGTGGCCACGGCCAAGCGCCTGGGCGCCCAGGTCGAAGGCTTCGATGTGCGTCCGGAAACCCGCGAGCAGATCGAATCACTCGGCGGGCGCTTCCTCGACCTTGGGGTCAGCGCGGCCGGCGAAGGCGGTTATGCGCGCGCGCTCACCGACGAGGAACGTGCCGAGCAGCAACGTCGGCTGGCCGAGCACCTGAAGAATATCGACGTGATAGTGTGCACCGCGGCGGTGCCGGGACGCCCGGCGCCGAAGATCATAAGCGCGGCCATGGTGGCCGGTATGAAGCCGGGCAGCGTGATCGTCGACCTGGCCGCCGAGACCGGCGGCAATTGCGAATCCACCCAGCCAGGCGAGACTATCGACGTCAATGGCGTGGTGGTATCCGGGCCGCTCAACCTGGCCTCGATGGGCGCGCAACATGCCAGCGAGATGTATGCGCGCAATGTCTACAACTTCGTCAGCCTGCTACTGAAAGATGGCGCGCTGGCGTTCGACTGGGACGACGAGTTGCTGGCGAAAACCGTGTGGCCCGAGCGCGCGCCGGCCACCTGAGCCCGGCGTTGCGCATCAATCCCGACCGGGTCCGTGGCGCCGCTGCGGCGCCGGATGGGCCGTCACCCATTCGTCGCGCTGTTGCGGCGTCATCGCATGCCATTGCGCAAGGAAGTCCTTGCGCTCGCCGTCAGCCATCCCGCGCATGGCATGGAACAGCGCCTGCGCATGTTGGCGTTGCTCCCGCGACATTTTTTCCCAGCGTTGCATCCCGTTGTGCGCGCGCTGGCGCACATCGGCCGGCATCGTCTTCCAGCGCAGGGCACGTGCGTACAGGCGGGTGCGTTCGTCAGGGCTGCTGTTCCAGCGATTGCGCAGCGGCGCGATGAGTTCTTCGCGTTGCGCGCTGCTCAGCTGATCCCATTCCGGCAACGGCGCAGTGCTTTCAGGCTTGTCCTGGGCCACGGCAAAGGTGGGCGCAAGCAGCAGGACAAGGGCGAGAAGAAGGCGGTGTTGTTGCATGGGCTTACTCCATGGCCACTTGCATGGCATCGGCCGAAGCCAACCAGGCGTAGAAATCGGGGTCCTGGTCCAGCATCGTGCTGTCGGCGCGGGCCGGAACCAGGCGGGTGGTGGTGGCGACAGCCGCGGGCGCCGCCCAAGCGGGCGAAGGCGGGTTGCGGAATTGCAAGCCGATCGCCAGCGCGCACAACGCAGCAAGAGCGGCGGCATAGCCGAAGCGATGGTAGCGGGTCGCGGTTGCCCCGCGCATGACGGCATGCCGGCGCTGCGCCAATTGCGCCCGCACCCTCGGCGACAATGCGTGCAGGGAAGCATCGTGGTGGCCGCGCAGGGTGTCGTCGAAGCGGGTCATTTGCTCATCTTGGGTCATCGGAATTCCTCCAGCTGTTGCTGCAATGACGCGCGTGCGCGCGATAGGTGCGTCTTGACCGAACCTTCGCTGCAGCCCATGGCGCGCGCGGTGTCGGCGACATCTAGCTCTTCCAGTACGCGCAAGGTGAAGGCCTCGCGTTGGCGCTTGGGCAATGCGCCCAGCGACGCGCTGATCCGTAGCCATGCTTCCCGGCTGTCGTGATTTCGCGAGGGATCTGGCCCATTGTCATCGGCCCACTCAATGCTGCTGCCGTCCTCGCGATCATTGGCCGGTGCCAGCCAGCGCAAGCGGAATATCCCGCGGCGCTGCAGGTCGACGATACGGTTGCGCAGGATGCTCCAGAACAAGGGCGTCCATTCGCCCGCCGGTCGTTCGCGATAACCCAGCATCTTGATCATGGCGTCCTGCACCGCGTCGAGTGCATCGTCGCGACTGCGCAGGCCGATCTCGGCAAACCGATACGCGCGCGTTTCGATGCCGGCCAGGAACTGCTCCAGCGTCGCCGCCTGCGGTGGGTCAGCAGTCTTGCCGTGGTCGACATCAGCAGTCACGCCTGCAGCTTACTGCCGGCGACCAAGGCATTCATGTCGATTCTCCTAGGTGGTCCCGGCGGGCTTGCACAAGGAGAACGCATGTTCGCGGCAATGGTTGACGCGCGGGACGCAAGGTCCCGGGACATGGTTATGATGCGGACGGGCTGCAAACAGGCGAAAGGGGAGAGACACCGTGGGCGATGGCTTGGTGGCGCTGTACATCTTCATGCTGGCGGCGATCGCCGGCCACGTGATCATTTCGCGGGTACCCGTCATCCTGCATACGCCGCTGATGTCGGGCAGCAACTTCATCCATGGCATCGTGCTGATCGGGGCGATGGTGGTGCTGGGTCATGCCGAAACGCCGCTCGAGCAGGTGCTGGGTTTCATCGCGGTGCTGCTGGGCGCGGGCAACGCCGCCGGCGGTTACGTGGTGACCGAACGCATGCTGGACATGTTCAAGTCCAGCAAGCCAGCCGTTCAAAAGCAGGCTGAGGCCAAGTCGTGAGCGTGCTGACCCTGGTCCAGCTGAGCTACTTCATTGCCGCGACGCTGTTCCTGCTCGGCCTGCAGCGGATGAGCACCCCCAGGACCGCGCGCAGCGGCATCCAGTGGGCGGGCATGGGCATGCTGATCGCCACCATTGCCACCTTCTTCCTGCCCGGCCTGCACAACATCGGCCTGATCGTCGCGGCGATCGTGGTGGGCGTCGCCCTGAACTGGGCGTGGGGCAAGAAGGTCGCGATCACTGACATGCCGCAGATGGTGGCCCTCTTCAACGGCATGGGTGGCGGTTCGGCGGCGGCGATCGGCGCGGTCGAGCTGGTTCGGTTTTCCGCGTCCGGAGAAACACCGCCCTCCAAATTCACGTTGGCGTTGGCGGTGGTCGGCGCGCTGATCGGCGCGGTGTCGCTGACCGGCAGCGTGATCGCCTGGGCCAAGCTCGACGGGCGCATGGACAAGCGCTACACCTTCCCCGCCCAGCAATGGTTCAACGCGGCGGTGGCGGTAGTGGCGGTGGTGTGCGGCGCAATGGCGCTACAGACCCTGGCGATGCCGTGGATCCTCGCATTCTTCGCGCTCGCCCTGCTGCTGGGGATCCTGATGACGCTGCCGATCGGCGGCGCCGACATGCCGGTGGTGATCTCGCTGTACAACGCCTTCACTGGCCTGGCGGTGGCGTTTGAAGGCTATGTGCTGGGCAACGAGGCGATGATCATCGCCGGCATGATGGTCGGGGCGGCGGGCATTCTGCTGACCCGGCTGATGGCCAAGGCGATGAACCGCAAGATCAGTAATGTCCTGTTCTCCGATTTCGGTGGCGCCAGCGGAGAAATGCAGGAGATCGGTGGCTCGATGAAGCCGATCGAAGCTGCTGACGTGGCCGCGATGATGGCGTATGCCGAACGCGTGGTGATCGTGCCCGGCTACGGCATGGCGGTGGCGCAGGCGCAGCACAAGATCTGGGAATTGACCCAGCGGCTGCAGGAGCGCGGAGTCAAGGTGAAGTTCGCGATCCATCCGGTTGCGGGGCGCATGCCGGGGCACATGAACGTATTGCTGGCCGAGGCCGGTGTGCCGTATGACCTGATCGCCGACATGGATGACATCAACCCGGAATTTGCAAACACTGATGTGTCGCTGGTGATCGGCGCCAACGACGTGGTCAATCCAGTCGCCAAGACCGACCCGGCGTCGCCGATCTACGGCATGCCGATCCTGGATGTGGTCAATTCGAAGAACACCGTCGTCATCAAGCGCGGCAAGGGCACGGGTTTCGCCGGCATCGAGAACGCGCTGTTTTATGCCGACAACAGCCGCATGCTGTACGGCGACGGCAGCGAAATGGCCAGTGCCCTGGTCAGCGAACTGAAGGCGCTCGACGGCGGCCACTGAGGCGCAACAAGTTTGTCAGCGGCGGGCGAACACGCCCGCCAACGCCACTCCAGCTGCATACCAGACCAGATCTGCGCGGGTGTTGGCGAGCTGGATCAGCTGCCACGCGTAGTGCAAGCCGAGTCGCAGCGCGGATTCCCACGGCAGCATGCCCATGCTGCGGCCGATCTCGGTTGCAGCGATACCCCAGTTCGCCAGCACGATGACCGCACACGTCATGGCGATTGCCAGGCCCGTGCGCGTCCAGCCGGGTCTGATGCCACCCAACCGAAGCATCCACACGACATCCAATGCGGCCAGCGGTGCCAACCAGCTGGCTTGCGATTGCAGCAGTCTTGCCAGCAGCATCCAGGCGGCCGCGAAGCCCAGGCAACCCAATAACGGCAGCAACACACGCAAAGGGAGGAGTCGGAAGGCTGCGCTCATTGGGGATTTCAGCGACAGGTGCGGGCTACGGTCGCGCATCATAACCGACTAGAATGGTACGGATTGAACAGCCACGTGAGCAGGCATGTATTCCCGCAACAGCGAACCCGTCCGTTTCGAACGCGATTGTGCGGCCGTGCTGGTCCCGCAGGGCGAGGCAGTCACCTTGCCGGCCGGCACGATCGGTTACATCACCCAATCACTGGGCGGCAGCTGGACGGTGTTCGTCGAAGGCAACCTGATGCGTATCGCTGGTGTCGATGCCGATGCGATCGGCAAGCAACCGCCGGAACCGATCGAACTGCCGCAAGGCGCCACTGACGAAGACGTGGAGGCGCTGATCTGGCGCCAGCTGCGGACCTGTTTCGACCCGGAGATCCCGGTCAACATCGTCGATCTGGGGCTGGTCTATTCCGCCGAAGTGCATACCCGCGAAGACGGGCAGCGCGAGGTCGCGGTGAACATGACCCTGACCGCGCCGGCTTGCGGCATGGGCGACATCCTGGTCGAGGACGTCCGCAGCAAGATCGAAATGATCCCGACGATTGTCGAGGCCGACGTGGAACTGGTGTTCGACCCGCCGTGGAACCGCACGATGATGTCGGACGTGGCCCGTCTGGAAACCGGAATGCTGTAACCAACCCGGAATCGCGGAACGCAAAAAAACCAGCCGGCCGGCCATTCGATGTGAGGGCAATCTGGCGTCCATGACCAAGGACACAGACGCATAGCGTCACTTTTTGACGTAATTCAGCTCCGCAAAACTGTGATGCCATGCAACATATTCACCTATTCCCACTATTCCAGCCACTGGAATATTGCATGGCAGCATCGGTAGAAACGGCTATGCAGTGCGATTGACCACGATTGCGTCGTGGATATTCATATTCGGATGTGATGCATCCCGCCCAAACGCTTGACACGCCATACGGTTGCCCTTAAGTGTCGCCCGTCGCGTCGGGAATGGTTCATGTTTCCGACACGGTTCCCGCGCCACCTAGCGAGTCGCCCACAGGCTCGCCGATATCCCTGCGGGAAGTGTCCTACATGATTTTCATCGAGTTGCCGCAACCAGCAGCCACTCACACACCGCATAGGGGAAAACGCCAGTGAATCGTGACCGTCGTCTTAGTGTCCTTGCCACCGCCATCACCTTGTCCCTTGTCGCCACCGGCGCGCAGGCCGCAGGCAAGATCGACCTCCAGCAGCGGAACATCGCGCAGCTCAAGCAGCAATACCAGTCTGTGGCCGCGACCCGCGGGATTGCCGCGATGTCGCATACCCGCCATGAACAGTTCATCGGTACGGACGCGAACTCGCGCCTGCTGATGAAGGCCAAGAGCGAAGACCACGGCGTGCGCAACTTCCGCTATGACCAAACCTTCCGCGGCATCCCGGTGTTCGGGGAAGGCATCGTGGTCAGCGAGACCTCCGCCGGCAACGTCCGCAAGCTGTTTGGCAACATGATCAGTGGCCTGGAGCGGGACATCGCATCCACCACGCCCAGGATCACATGGGGCGCCGCGCTCGCCACCGGCAAACAGGGCCACCTCGGTAGCCGCATCTCCGCCTACCGCACCGAGAATGAAAAATCCGATCTGGTGGTGTTCGTCGACAACAACGGTCGCGGCCATCTCGCTTACGCGGTGAG
>JBDSIA010000353.1:0-3722 GCA_039918175.1 Thermomonas sp. | reverse complement strand
ACCGCAGTCAGGACGTGCACCGACACTTCATGCTGCAACAACGGGTCCAGGCGACTGCGAGGCACACGGGTTGCGGTGGACACCAACAGGCTCTGGCCACTGACCATCAGGCCCATGCCGATGTCCTCGCGCAGGCAGACCTCCGCCTCGAACCCGGGGAACTGCCGCTTGTAGTCGGCGATCAACGATGTCGCTGCTGCCTTGACCGCATGGCAATCAACGCGGGTGCAGTCGGCCGGAGGCATCGAGCCGGGTTCGACGTGCTTCAGGATGAGTTGCGCCATGTCCAGCAGGGTGGATTCGACCGGGCCGTACTGCACCAGCGACGAATAGCGGAACTCAGCGGTATTGCGGTTCTGCAGCATCATCAGCTGCAAGTCCAGTTCACGCCTTTTCTCGTTGAACAGGCTTTCAAGCACGGGATCTTCGGCGGCATGCACATCGATGTCGTACAAGGCACGCTTGGCCTGTTCCGGGCTGATGGTCAGCGGCCGGTAGTGGAACGTCGGCGGCTTGCTGCATTTGCTGGCACGGAACTGCTCGAACGCCTGCCCACTGTTGATCGGCGAGACCCCCAGCAGGAAGTCGAACGAGCGACTGATGGTGGCCAGCGCCTGATCGATCGCCAGCGCCGCCTCAACCATGCGGCTGCGCCCGAATGCACGATAGTGCCGATGCTTGCCGGGCATGCTGTCATTGACGAACGCGGCACACGCCTGCAGCACCGCATCGAACGTTGTGGTCTCGACCTCATCCCGAATCTGCGGGTACACCCTGTCCGGTTCACCCCGCACCCTGTGGATCTGCGGCAACCCGAGGGTCACCCGCGACAGGCCTTGCATCTCGTCGAGGGCATCTGAAAATGCGGGCTCTTCCGCGGCGTGGTCGACGTGTTCGATCTTCGGCGAGCGCAGGTCGATGCAGCTCTTGCCCAACGCTTCGGCAAGGCACTTGACTGCGGCCTGCGCCGGAGCGTCTTCACTCGCGCTGATCACAAACCGGAATGGCTCCAGGCGCGCGCTTGCATCGTCCAGGCTGATGTCCAAGGGCAAGTCGTACAGAGTGACCACCAGGAACTGCTGGCCCTGGTCGCGCTGGCGGGCCAGCAGGTCTTGCAGGGTCTTCAGAGCGGCGGTGTCGGCCAACTCGCCCACTGGCCAGACGATATTGGACGGGCTGATGGTTGCCACGCGCCTGGCGAGCCCGGCGATATCGTTCGTGCTGTAACGATTCAAGACGAGGAAGGGCAAAGGGCGGTCCACATACGCCCGGCCGCCTTCGGGAAGAGGTTGCAGCCACGCGGCGTCCCGGCCGAAGCGGTTGGCGGGGTTCTTTTCTTCGGAGGACAGCATTGCGCTAGCCATGCAGCAGGTTTCGGCAGGTAGCGGCCACATGGGTCATGAACGCGCGCATCGCCGCGAGTTCAGCGGGATCCGGTTGCCCTGTCCATTCGTCCATGTAGAACTTCTTGAATTCGATCGCGATCGCGCAGCCGGTATCCGGGTAGCGCGCATGCACGAAGCGCGTCTGCTCACCCTTGCCCTGGAAGGCCACGTTTTCTCGCACATCAAGATGGCGACCGTTGAACTCGAACCCGCGCATCGCGTCCATCAATGGATCCAGCAGGTGGGCCCATGTATCGCGTGGCATGGAAAACGTACCGATGTTCACGTCCGGTGCGTCCGCCTGCGGGCTTGGATCGCAATCCGGGCCACTCCTGCGGTGGTTGTAACTGTGGACATCGAGCACAACGAAGCGGCCATGCGCTGCCTGCACCCCGTCCAGCAGCGTTCCCAGCATGGCGTAATACGCGCGATGCAGGCGCAAGGCGTTTTCAACGTGCACGTCCGTCAGCGGCTCACGCCATATGTCCAGTCCCCATGCCTGTTCCGGAGTGCGGTAAACCGCTTGGTCGACGTCTCGATTGAGGTCGACTTCGAACCTTGATCGACCGGCGATGATGTGGGTGGGGATGTCCAGCAATGCCTGGCCGGTATGCGGGTCCTCTTCGCGCAGGCGATCAGCATCCGCCAGTTGCATCCGGTCGGCACAGTTCTGCGACAGTCCGTTGCCGTCATGGATCGCAGTGGCCACGATGCAGTCGTCACCGCGTTGCAGCGTCCACCAGGGTGGGCCGGCTTCGAATCTCGGTTCAGTCATCGCCGCAGTCTGGGCGATGCTGCGTTGACGATGCGTGTAGGTGGGGGTTGACGACACATGAGCGGTTTTGCTGCAACAATGCACGCCCGTTCCGCGCCGCTGGCGCTCCCCCAACCCCCGCCATGAAGACCCCTGAAGCACTGCAGGCGCTGATCGATGACGGCGTCATCGATGAGGTGTTGCGCCCGCTCAAGAGCGGCAAGGAAGCCGCGGTGTATGTCGTGCGCAGCGGCGACGATGTTCGCTGCGCCAAGGTTTACAAGGACATGGCACAACGCAGTTTCAAGCAGCGCACGCAATACCAGGAAGGGCGCAAGGTGCGTGGCAGCCGGCAAGCGCGGGCGGTGGGCAAGGCCAGCAAGTACGGTCGCAAGCAGCAGGAAACAGCCTGGAAGAACACCGAAGTCGACGCGCTGTACCAGCTTCGCGAAGCCGGCGTGCTGGTGCCGGAACCGCATGGATATTTCCACGGCGTGCTGGTAATGGAACTGGTCACCGATGCGGGCGGATTTTCGGCGCCGCGGCTGGGCGAGGTCGAACTGTCGGCAGACGAGGCCCGCGATTATCACCGGATCCTGATACGGCAAGTGGTGCGGATGTTGTGTTGCGGCCTAATCCATGGCGACTTGTCTGCTTACAACGTACTGGTTGGAGAAGATGGTCCCGTGGTGATCGATTTTCCGCAGGTGGTCAGCGCCGCAGGCAACAACGCGGCGCGCCAAATGCTGCTGCGCGACGTCAACAACCTCACTGCGAGCCTGGGGCGCTGGGCGCCGGACCTGCTGGAGACCTGGTATGGCGAGGAACTCTGGGCCTTGTTCGAAGCCGGCACGCTACGGCCCGACACAGAATTGACCGGCAAATTCGTGCACGACGAGTCCACGATCGACCTGGACAGCGTGCGCCATGCGATCAACGACGCCCGCGAAGAAGCAATGATCCGCGAGCAGGGCCGGCAGGCCAAAGCGGAAGCGGAAGCTGACGGTTAGCGCATTGCTGTTTTTTGCTGATTTGCTGATTTGATGACCACAAAGGCTTGATGACATGACGACGATTTCCAGCTATCCAATTGGCACTCCCGGCCAGCCGTGGGGTGATGCCGAGAAGGTCGCATGGCGCGCCAGCCAACGCGTGCAGCGCAGCTACGGCGATGAGGTGGTGGCGATCATCGATCGCCTGCGCGCCGATTTTGATGTCGAACAGTACGGGGAGCTGGATTACCCGACTGGGCGTTTCCCGCTATTCGCGATCAGAAGCCGCGACTGGCACGATGACTTGCCGGTGATGCTGGTCACCGGTGGCGTGCACGGCTACGAGACCAGTGGCGTGCACGGCGCATTGCAGTTCGTTGAGAAGCATGCCGCCGACTATTCGGGACGGGTCAACCTGCTGGTGGCGCCCTGCGTCAGCCCTTGGGGCTACGAGCGAATCCAGCGCTGGAACGCGGATGCGCTGGATCCGAATCGCTGCTTCCACGAAGACAGCCCGGCGCAGGAATCGTCAGCCTTGATGCGGCTGCTCGCGCCGCTTGGCAACCGCGTGCTGATGCACATCGACCTGCA
>JBDSIA010000352.1:0-3440 GCA_039918175.1 Thermomonas sp. | reverse complement strand
CCCCGACGCTCGGTCGCTAGAATGCGCGGTTCCGGAGAGGTGTCCGAGCGGTTGAAGGAGCACGCCTGGAAAGTGTGTAAGCGTCTAAACCGCGCTTCGGGGGTTCGAATCCCCCTCTCTCCGCCAGACATCCAGATTTTCACGGTTCAAGCATCAAGCGTCGTCCACGACGCAGTCCTATGGTGGCCCCGTCGGCCCCTCGCGACGCTAGATCGAAAACTCCGCCAGGGCCGGAAGGCAGCAACGGTATCGATTGATGCGGGCGCCGAGGTCAGTTGGCGGGGCCATCGCCTTTTCCGGCAGACGTTGTGCGGGATGACCCGCGCGCTGATCGAATTTCACTAGTGCTCAGTCGATGCCGCCGACGTCGTCCTTGCCGCCGCGCTTGCCCAGAAGCTTCGCCGGCCCAATCACGATGGCATGCGACAGCGCCTTGCACATGTCGTAGACAGTGAGCGCGGCAACGGTAGCGCCAGTCAGCGCCTCCATTTCCACACCGGTGCGATGGGTGACACGCACCGTGCATTCGATGCGCAACGTACGTGTATCGTGCCAGTCGATGGAGAGCTTGCAGCCATCGATCGGCAGTGGATGGCAGAACGGAATCAGTTCATGGGTGCGCTTGACCGCCATGGTGCCGGCGATGATCGCCGTATCGACGATGCCGCCCTTGGCGCTACGCAGGCCATTGTCATGCAGTTGCGCGGCGATACTTGCCGGGAACCGAACGCGACATTCGGCGCGCGCCTCGCGTGAGGTCACAGCCTTGCCGCTGATGTCAACCATGGTGGGCCGGCCGGCTTGATCGAGATGGGTGAGCTTGGGTATTCGCTTCATCCGCGCATTATTGCCGTAAGTCAGCCACCCACAAGGAACATCTCGACATGCCGTCGTGAGGCCCCCACTTCGCTACGGATCTCGCTGTAACGATCAACGCGTTGATCCCACAGTCCCGCAACATGGCTTGCCAGCGCATCTTCGCCACGCGCCAGCAGTGGCCGCAAGGCGTGCCCTGCCCCGGCAAACAGGCAGGTGTACATCTGGCCATCGGCGGAGACCCGCGCGCGATGGCAGTCACCGCAAAAGGGCGCGCTGACCGAACTTACGAAACCCACTTCGCCGGCGCCATCGACATAGGCATGCCGCGCGGCGACTTCGCCACGATAGTTTGGGTCAAGAGATTGCAAGGGCCAACGCGCATGGATGCGGTCGCGCAATTCGATCGAAGGCACTACCCGCTCGCGTAACCAGCCATTGCAGGTGCCCACGTCCATGTATTCGATAAAGCGAAGTATATGGCCTTGTTCCCGCGCGAAAGCAGCAAGGTCGACGATGCCGGCATCGTTGACGCCACGTTGGACGACGCAGTTCAACTTGATCGGTGCGAATCCTGCAACCTTGGCCGCAGCGATGCCTGCGAGCACGTCGGAAAGGTCTCCGCGTCCGCCGGAAAGATCGCGGAACAATGTGGGGTCCAGTGTGTCCAGACTTACTGTGATCCGGCGCAAGCCAGCATCGCGCAAGGCGTCGGCATGCAATGCAAGCAGGCTGCCATTGGTCGTGAGCGCAAGGTCTTCGATGTCATCAATCGCCGCCAGGCGCCGCACCAGATCCGGCAGGCGCTTTCGCAACAGTGGCTCGCCGCCGGTCAGCCGCAACTTGCGCACGCCGAGTTTGACGAAGCCGCGGACCAAGGTTTCGATTTCGTCGAACGACATCCGCGACGCGGCATCCAGACCATGATCGTCACCGATCCGGTCAGCCGGCATGCAATACGGGCAACGAAAATTGCAGGCCTCGATCACTGACAGCCGCAGGTCGCGAAGCGGTCGTGCGAGGAGGTCGCGCGGGGGCGTTACGCTCATTCCGAGGTGACGTCGAGCGGCGTGCGCAATGCCACCACCTCGCCCGGCATGCCGACCCTGCGGCCGCGTGCGCGCAGGGCGTCGCCATCACCCGCACTTTCGTAGTGATACAGGAGACAACGCTCCAGCAGGTGATCAGGATATTCGCGTTCGAGGTCGTCGATCCCGCTATGCGACGGGTTGCCGTGTAACGCGCAATCGTGCGCTATGAGTTCATCCGCATCGGCATGCTTGGCCAGCATTTCCGGGATCGGGCGGGTATCGCCGGTCCACACCAGGCTGCCACGCAAACGCAGCCCGAACGCCGTGTCCGGCCAGTGATGGCGCACCGGGAAGACCTCCAGGCGGATACCGTCGTGCCAGAAATGGTCGCCGACCGGAATGAGTCGGAACGCATCCCAGAAATTCACCCCGCCCTCGGCCAGCGCATTCGGATAGCTGGCCACGCGCTGCTGCAACAAGGGCATCAGTCCCACTGGCACGTACAGCCGCACTTCGCCGCGACGCGCTTCGTCGAACCAGCTACTGACGAATAGCCGCTCGAAGCCGGCGATATGGTCCAGGTGCGCATGGGTCATGAACAAGGCCATCGGGCTTTCTGCGTAGGCCTTCTGGTAAGCGGTCAATCCTTCGCCCCCGCAATCGATGGTCAGCCACGGCGTGCCATCGCGCTCGATGGTCGCCATCGCTGAACCAAGCTCCACCGCCGAAGCATTGCCCACACCCAGCAATCGTAGCGTCCATGCAGTCATCAATAGCCCCGTTGCCAAACAGCGTCATAAGCGGTGCGCATTTGCGCGAAGCCAGCATCCACCTGCTCGTTGCTGCGATCGCCTCGCAACTTACGCAAGGACCGCAGCAGCCGTTGCAGATTGGCTTCGCGCCACGCCGTGGCGGGGATGCGCAACTGCGATCGGTCGAAATCGATCATCCAGCCGCCGCCCTGTGTATCGAACAGCAGGTTGTGCGCGTTGAGGTCGGCATGGTCCAGGCCAGCGCGATGGAAACGCGCGATCAATTGCCCGGCTACATGCCAAGGCGCTTGTTCCTGCGCGGCAAGCGTCGCCAATGACTGCACGTCGGGCAGCCGCTGCATCAGGATCGCGGCGCGATACTTCAGGCCTTCGCGCCGATACCAGGCCGCAAACGGCATCGGCACCGGCAGTTTCCTGTCGCGCAGGGTGCGCATCAGCCGGAACTCGGCGAAGCTTCGCACGCGGTTGACACCGCGCCACAGATGGCTATCGCGACTCAGGCTGGCGGCCATGCCACCGCGCAGGTACAGACGCAGGAATGCATCGCCCTCGCCGGTCTGGAGAAACCAACCGCCGCCGCGCCCGCCTTCTGCCACCGGCTGCGCGGCGTCGCCCCAGTGCGCGGGCGAGAACCATTCGGGTTCAGGTTGCCTGACTTGGCTGCGGTCGAACAGAATCGCCCCATATCCACGCGTATCGTGGAATGGCGTCATGTGTTCGTTGGCGTCGAAACCGCTCATCCCCCGAGTTTAACAAGCACATGCCAAACCCCATCGCCCCGCGTTCGATCTGCCTGCTGCGCCTGTCGGCATTGGGCGAT
>JBDSIA010000351.1:0-5040 GCA_039918175.1 Thermomonas sp. | reverse complement strand
ATCCGCCTGCGCCAGGCCAAGCAGGAAGGCCGCAACCGGGTGCTGGCCCGCGACTCCTGATTCGCGTACCGACGGGTGGACCGCTTGCCGGGGTTGCCGCCTCTACCCTACCCTGCTGCTGCGGGTATTACCGATCCCGCACCACAGGGGATCGATTTGAGCCTGAAACTGCGCCTGACCGTGATGAATTTCCTCCAGTTCTATATCTGGGGGGCGTGGCTGATCACCATCGGTCGCTACTGGTTCGAAAACCAGCATTGGTCCGGCACCAGTTTCGGTGCGATCTTCTCGACCATGGGCATCGCATCGCTGTTCATGCCCGCGCTGATGGGCGTGGTGGCCGACAAGTGGATCAATGCCGAGAAACTCTACGGCGCATTGCACTTGGCCGGGGCCGTGATGCTGTTTTACGTGCCACAGGTCAACGATCCGCAGACCATGTTCTGGGTGATGCTGGTCACCATGATCTTCTACATGCCGACCATCTCGCTGGCGATCGCGGTCGCTTACAACGCGCTCAAGCAGGACGGCAAGGACGTGATCCGCGATTACCCGCCGATCCGGGTCTGGGGCACCATTGGGTTTATCGCCGCGTTGTGGACCACCAGCCTGCTCAGGCTGGAGACTTCGCCCGGCCAGTTCTACATCGCCTCGGCCGCGTCGCTGGTGCTGGGCCTGTATGCGTTCACCCTGCCGAAGGCGCCGCCGCGCTTGCTGGCCAGCAGCGACAACCGTTCAATGCTGGATGTGCTGGGCCTGTCCTCGTTTCGCCTGTTCCGCGACCGCAACATGGCGGTGTTCTTCATTTTCGCGATGCTGCTGGGTGCGGCATTGCAGCTGACCAATGCCTACGGTGGCACCTTCCTCGGCGAATTCAGCAACAACCCGGTCTATCAGGATGCATTGGCGGTGAAATACCCCGCCATCATCATGTCGATCTCGCAGATTTCGGAAACGCTGTTCATCCTGACCATCCCGTTCTTCCTGAAGCGTTTCGGGATCAAGACGGTGATGACCCTGAGCATGCTGGCGTGGTTCCTGCGTTTCGGCCTGCTGGCCTACGGCAATCCGGGCCCGGGCCTGTGGCTGATCGTGCTGAGTTGCATCGTCTACGGCATGGCCTTCGACTTCTTCAACATTTCCGGCTCGCTGTTCGTCGAGCAGCAGAGCGACCCGCGTATCCGCGCCTCCGCGCAAGGCCTGTTCATGCTGATGACCAACGGAATCGGCGCGGTGCTGGGTAGCTCGATCAGCGGCTGGATGATCGATGCGTATTTCACAGGCGCCGACGGCACCAAGGACTGGCACGGCATCTGGGTCACGTTCGCCTTGTACTCGCTGGCGATGGCCGTGCTGTTCGTGCCGTTTTTCAGACATCGCCACGATCCGCTTGCCGTTGCCCATTCTGGTGCTCATGGCGAGACCGAGGTCAGCAACCCATGAGCCGCGAATCGGTCAGTCAAACATGAACCCGTCGCGCAAGGGCCATGTCTGCGTGGTCGGTTCGTTCAACGTCGACCATGTCTGGCGCGTCCCGTCCTTGCCGCAGCTTGGTGCAACCCTGGCCGGGGACTACCGTAGCGGCCCCGGCGGTAAGGGCTTCAACCAGGCGATGGCGGCACATCATGCTGGCGCCGAAACCAGCTTCGTGTGTGCGCTCGGCGGCGACCCCGGCGCGCAACTCGCGCGTGCGTTGTGCAGCGCGAACAATATCGACTTGCGCGATGCCGAGTGCGACCTGCCGACCGGTACCGCCGGCATCTATGTGGATGCGCAGGGCCGCAACAGTATTGTCGTTGGCGCTGGTGCGAATGGCTTGCTGGATCCGGCATTCGTCATCGCGACCCTGGCAGCGATCGAGGGCATCGACGTGATGCTGGTGCAACTGGAATCGCCGGTTGATGCCGTACAGGAAGCCTTGCAGCTGGGCCGGCAGCGCGGCGCCCTGACCATCCTCAATCCGGCCCCGGCCAATGCCACCGTGGGTGGCGCGCAGCTGGAACTTGCCGACATCCTGACCCCGAACGAGACCGAATTCGCCGCCTTGCTGGGCCGGCATGTCGGCGAGCGCATCGACCCCAACGACATCGGCAGTCTCGACCAAGGCCGCCTGCATGCGCTGTGCCGTCAGCTTGGCCACGACAGCACGGTGATCCTGACCCTGGGCGCGAGTGGATGCTTCGTGTCGCATTCGGACAAGCATTTGCGCGGCGACAGCAGCGCGTACTGCAGGATCTCCGCCGAAGCGGTTCGCGCAGTCGATACCACCGGCGCGGGCGACGCCTTCAATGGCGCATTGGCTGCATCGCTGGCAACCCAGCCACAACTGCCGTTCAACCAACACGTGCATTTCGCAAGCCGCTATGCGGGCTTGTCCACCGAGCGCGAAGGCGCTGCGCTTGCAATGCCGACCCAAGCGGAACTCGCTGCACGCTTCGAATAGCACCAGGGGCAGCCGACGCTCGAACCCGGCGGCACTACACTATGCCGATGCAGATCGGCCGCCACCGCATTGAACCGCGCGTCATTCTTGCCCCGATGGCGGGGGTCACCGACAAACCGTTCCGGCTATTGTGCAAGCAGTTGGGCGCGGGGCTGGCGGTGTCGGAAATGACCACTAGCGATCCGCGCTTCTGGAACACGGCGAAGTCGGTGCATCGGATGGACCATGTCGGCGAACCCGATCCGGTCAGCGTGCAGATCGCCGGCACCGTGCCCGCGATCATGGCCGACGCGGCCCGCAACAACGTCGACCAAGGCGCGCAGATCATCGATATCAACATGGGCTGCCCGGCCAAAAAGGTCTGCAACGCCTGGGCAGGTTCCGCGTTGATGCAGGAACCGGCACTGGTCGCGCGCATCCTGCAAGCCGTGGTGGCTGCTGTCGATGTGCCGGTCACACTGAAGATTCGCACCGGCTGGGATGCCGCCCACCGCAACGCGCTGGAGATCGCACGCATTGCAGAAGACGCCGGGATCCAAGCGTTGGCCGTGCACGGACGCACCCGCGACCAGCAATACACCGGCATCGCCGAATACGACACGATCACTGCGATCAAGGCGCAGTCACGCATTCCGGTGATTGCCAATGGCGACATCGATTCGCCGGAAAAAGCCGCGTGGGTGTTGCGCCACACCGGCGCCGATGCAGTGATGGTCGGCCGCGCGGCGCAGGGTCGTCCGTGGCTGCTGAGCGCGATCGTGCATTTCCTGGCCACTGGCGAACACTTGCCGGACCCCTCGCTTGCGCAGGTGCGCGCGATCCTGCTGGGTCACTTGCAAGCGTTGCATGACTTCTACGGCGAGCAGATGGGCGTGCGCATCGCGCGCAAGCACCTGGGCTGGTATGCCAAGGATCGACCCGAAAACCATGCGTTCCGAGCGGTGGTGAACCAGGCCGTCAGTGCAGATGCTCAGCTGCGACTGACTCGTGACTACTTCGACGCGCTGGTCGCGGGGGTCACCCCGGATGTCTGCGTAGCGGCTTGAGCCGCCTGTGGATTGCGCCAACGCTGCCAGAGCCGGTGCAGCGCTTCGCGGGTTTTCTCTCGCTCCACGTCCACCGGCGGAATCGCGCGCCAACCGTCCGGCTGTCGCATCGCCACCGCAAAGCGGAATGCATAGTCCGGTTCAGCACCCATGCGCAGGTCGGCCAATTGCAGTTGACCATCGCGCACGTCCGCGCGCATGAAGCCGTGGTTGAACCAGGCCAGTCGCTGCACTGACGGAATATCGGTGGCGGCCGACAACGCCTGCACCTCCGAACGATGCAAGGTGAACCGCATGGGCCCGGCATCGGACAAGCTGCGCAGGCCTTCGACATAGCCCGTCGGGGTCATCGCAACGACACGCCAGCGCCAAGTGGTCAATGGCATCGGCACCGAAAAACGCGGCGCATCGGCCAGGCCAATACTCGCCAATGCCACATCAGCGGCGCGTTCGACCTGCAGCTTGGCGAACAGCGACCAGCCGACATAGGCCGTTCCAAGAACAATACCGGCTAACAGCGCGTGTTGTGCGAAACGCTTTTGGTGCGCGAACCAGGCCACCACGAAGGCCAGCAGCCACGGCAGGGTGAACAGCGGATCGATGATGAACAGGCTGGACCACATCAGCGGCCGTATCGGTAATGGCCACAGTAGCTGCGTGCCGTACACGGTGAAGCTGTCCAGCAACGGATGCGCCATCAGACACACGAGGATGGCCCACCACCAGCGACGCGGTTCAGCCGCGACCCTGCCGCCACGCGACCGGAACCACGCCCACAGCGCCCACGCGATCAAGGGCAACACCAGCCATGAATGCGTAGCGCTCCGGTGCCAGGTCATGCGTACGACCGGGTTGTCGCTGAACATCAATGGCAATGCGTCGAGGTCCGGCAAGGTATTGAGCGCCATGCCCGCCAGCAGCGCCGCGCGACGATGTTGTTTCGGCGCGATCGCGGCCGCGATGACGCCGCCGTAGAACAGGTGGGTGAGCGAATCCATGCGGGAATGCTAACCGCTACCGGCTTTGGAGCGCCTTGACTTAACGCCAAGGCAACACCCATCGAAGGTGAAATATCGCAAGATGCACGCCGGCCCGCCGCCATGTATCATGCGCAACCATCTTTTCATCCGAATACAAGGATATAAGCCCGATGTCGAGCTA
Organism: Thermomonas sp.; assembly: GCA_039918175.1. Lineage (GTDB taxonomy): Bacteria > Pseudomonadota > Gammaproteobacteria > Xanthomonadales > Xanthomonadaceae > Thermomonas. Next base: position 390 of record JBDSIA010000351.1, on the reverse strand, counting down.
CCTGTTCACCTCCGAATCGGTGTCCGAAGGCCATCCGGACAAGATCGCCGACCAGATTTCCGATGCGGTGCTCGATGCAATCCTGACCCAGGACAAGCGCGCCCGCGTGGCCTGCGAAACCATGGTCAAGACCGGTGTGGCGATCGTCGCCGGCGAAATCACCACCAGCGCCTGGATCGATCTGGAAGCGCTGACCCGCAAGGTGATCCTGGACATCGGCTATGACAGCAGCGAAGTCGGTTTCGACGGCGCTACCTGTGGCGTACTCAACCTGATCGGCAAGCAGTCGCCCGACATCAACCAGGGCGTGGACCGCAAGAAGCCTGAAGAACAAGGCGCCGGCGACCAGGGCCTGATGTTCGGCTATGCCACCAACGAAACCGACAGCGG
>JBDSIA010000350.1:0-3965 GCA_039918175.1 Thermomonas sp. | reverse complement strand
GCGTGCGCGCGGTTTAGCAGGCCCTTGCCGGCCACGCAGGTCAGCAGCCAAGTGAGCTCGGGAATCTCCGGGATGTCGGACTGCCGGTAGAACCACGCCGACTGCGGATCCAGCCCGCAGGCCAGCCACGCGGCGGCGATTTCCAGCGTGCTGCGCTGCACCCGCGCCGGTTCGCTGATCTTCACCAGCGCGTGGTAGTCGGCGAGGAAATAGAAGCTCTCCACGCCGGGCGTGCGCGAGGCGGCAATCGCCGGGCGGATCGCGCCGACGTAATTGCCGAGGTGCGGGGTGCCGGAGGTGGTGATACCGGTCAGGACGCGGGTCTTGCTCATGGAAAGCCAGTGCCATCGATGCGGCGCACAGTTTAACCGCCACGGCCTTCAACCCCATCCGCGCACGTGAGGCGTTTGCATCCATGTACACCAACCGCGCCTTGCGCGCGCCAATCTCGCCTGGAGACCGCCATGATCCGCCGCCTACTGCTTGTCCTTGCCCTGACTTCCGCCTCGGCGTGCTCGCCGCTGTCCGCCCGCGACCTGGTGGGTCTCGACATTATCGACCGCGATACTGGCCAAGTTCTTCCCGAATACGGGCATCGCGGCCAGGACTGGGTCGCTGGCGTGCCCGGGCATCGCTATTCGGTGCGGCTGACCAATACCACCGCCGAGCGCGTGCTGGTGGTGCTGTCGGTCGATGGCGTCAACGCGGTCAGCGGCCAGACCGCGTCGGCCTCGCAGAACGGCTACGTGCTGGGCCCGTGGGAAACCGCGGAGATCGCCGGCTGGCGCAAATCCCTGGACGATATCGCCCAATTCCTGTTCACCGATCTGCCGGACAGTTATGCGGCGCGTACAGGGCGTCCGGACGATGTCGGGGTGATCGGGATCGCGGTGTTCAAGGAACGCTACGCACAGCCGGTGTATGCGCCTTCCGCTCCGCCAATTGCGTCATCCCGCAATGGGGTACGCGAGCAGGCCGCACGCAAGGCTGCCGCACCATCGGCGTCGGGGTCGGCATCGGCTGACCGCGCGATGGCCGAGTCCGCACCGCAACAACTGGGCACGGGCCACGGCCAACGCGAATGGGCGCCGGTCGGCCAAACCGAATTCGTCCGTGCCAGTCGCAACCCGCAACAGATGAGCCAGTTGCGCTATGACGATGCCGACCACCTGATCGCGATCGGTGTCATGCCGCGCGCTTATCCGCCCTATGTGCAAGCCGGTCCACGTGCGTTCCCGAATGGTTTCGTCGCCGATCCACCGCGCTGGTAAAATCTCTCAACGGATGGCACATGCAAAAGAAGACGGGCCAGGTTTCCCTGGCCCGTCTGGCTTCCTTGCGTTGTTGCCTTCCCTGGTCAGATCGCAGGTGCTAACTGATCGATGCAGCGATCAGCACTTGGCGTCCTTGCAGTCTTCGGCCTTCTGTTCGACTTTTTCGCCGACTTTCTGCACGTCCTTGCCGGCACCGGCCATGGTGTTGCAGCCGGTCATGGCGAATGTCGAGAACGAAGCCAACAGCAACAGGGCAAACAAACGCTTCATGGGAATCTCCTGGATGATCGGAACTGATCTGGCGCAACCAGAGGGTCAGCGCGTGGGCTCATGAAAGCGCATACAAGCGTGAAGCCGGTGTGCACTCCGTGAGGAATGACACAACCCCGGATGAACCGCGCTGCGAAACCGGATTAGTCGCGCATGAGGGTCGACTTGCCGAACAGGCTTTCGACCAGATCCACGGTCAGCTTGGCGGTGGCATTGCGCCGGTCCAGCGCCGGGTTGACCTCGACGATGTCCAGTGAAGCCATGCGCCCGGTGTCGGCAATCATTTCCATGATCAGCTGCGCTTCGCGGTAATTCACGCCACCAGGCACACGGGTACCGGTGCCCGGAGCGATCGAGGGATCCAGCATGTCGACATCAAAACTGACGTGCAGGTGAGTATCGGCATCCACCCCCTCAAGCGCTTCCTGCATGACCCGGCGCATGCCGACTTCGTCGATGTAGCGCATGTCATAGATGTCCAGGCCATGCTCCTGCACCAACAGCTTCTCGCCGCGGTCGACCGAACGGATGCCGATCAGCCGGACCTGGCCTGGTTGCAAAGCCGGCGCCGGGCCGCCCATCGTGGTCAATTGCTCCGGGCCGAGCCCGCACAGGCAAGCCACCGGCATGCCGTGGATGTTGCCCGACGGGGTGATCTCGCGGGTATTGAAATCAGCGTGCGCATCCAGCCACAGCACCCGCAACTTCTTGCCCTGGCTGCGGCAATGCGCGGCCACCGCGGCGATCGAACCGATCCCCAGGCAATGATCGCCGCCGAGCAGGATCGGCATGCGACCAGCCTGCAGTTCGCGGGTACTGGCATCGAACACGGCCTGGTTCCACGCCACCACTTCGACCAGATGCCGATACCCATCCACCGGCGCGCTGATGGGATTGCGGGGTCCGGAAAGATCGCCAAGGTCGCGGGCATCCACGCCACGCCTGGCGATCGCTTCAACCAGACCCGCCACGCGCAACGACTCTGGTCCCATCGAGGCACCACGACGCGAGGCGCCGATGTCGGTGGGCACGCCGAACACGGATACGGGCGGATAGCTGCGGCTCATTCGGTCGTCCTCTTGATGGAGATGCGCGGGCAGATTTGCCGCGACGAGCTGGTGCCGCTTATCCGAATCGAACGGATGACCTACCGCTTACAAGGCGGTTGCTCTACCTGCTGAGCTAAAGCGGCGCGTGCTGATTTTAGCCTGCCGCGCCACGGCCTGCCGCGATTCAGGGCAGGCGCGCGCAGTCCAGCGGCTTGGAGGGCGCGATCGCAGACAGCGTTGCGCGGTTGGCCTCCACCGGGAAACGGGCGTCCAGCCACCATTGCGGCGGGGTGTCGCCAAGCGCCTCGGCGCGTGCAGTGAAGCCTTTCCCGGCCAGTTGTACCTGGCGCCTGCGTGCGCTCTCTTCGCTGCCATAACGGCCCAGCGCAACGCTGTTGGCCTCATCGCCATTGGCAATGATGTACCAGTCATTGATGCCGGCTGCCTTGATCTGCTCCACCAGCGCTTGTGCTTCCTCGCGCGAGGCCAGCGCCGGCATGTACACGCGCCAACCGCGCGCCGACCTGGCTTGGGCATCGCGCGCTACGAGCTTTTGCGCCAGCGCTTGTAGTCGGGGACGCACCACGTCGCGTGCCGCGACATCGGTGAATGGGCCAAAGCTGAGGCACAGCGCGCTGGCGGCAACCGGAACAAGAGGCGCTACCGGCTGTTCGACAGGTGCGGATGTGGTCGGGGCCGGCATTGAAGGCATGGCCGACGTTGCCGGCGAGACGACGCGTTTCGCCACAACCGGCTCATTGACCAGCCGCAATCCTGGCTCGCTGCCATCGATGACCACTGCGGAGGTGGCCCCGCCTGGACTGACCCCACCCGGACTGGCGCCACCCAGCCACCAGGCGGCGACGCCAACATTGAGCATCAGCAGGAAGACAATCGCGGCGCGCAGGATCATCCGTCGAGTTTATGCGATGCAGTGGGCATGCCAGCGCGCCAGCCCGCGCAGGACCGCATCGGGCACCCATTCGTGCGTTGGCAGGCGCGTACGCAAGGCCGCCGCCCCGCCGCCATGCAGCCATAGCGCGGGGCGCACGCCGAGCAGGCATTTCGCTTCCGCCAGACTGCGTTCGACTAATGCCAGCGCTGCGCCTTCACACCCCGAAGCCAACGCGTGGTCGGTGTCGTCGGCGAATTCTGCATACACGCCGCCGCGTTCCGGCAGCACCGGCGCACGCGCATGCAAGGCCTGGCGCATCAACATCGGCGAGGGGGCGATCCGCCCGCCGCGGTGCAGGCCGTCTGCGTCCAGCAAGTCGCAGGTCAGAGCGGTACCAACGCCGACCAGCAACGCCGGGCCTGCATCGACTGCCGCCAGCAGGCTCAGGAACCGATCCACACCAAGGTGTTCTGGATT
>JBDSIA010000349.1:0-5283 GCA_039918175.1 Thermomonas sp. | reverse complement strand
ACATGTTGCAAATCAGTGGGCGTCCGTCCTGGCGGGTCGTGGAAGGCGGCTCGGCCGCGTATGTGAAAGCAATGAGCGCGAGATGGCATGTCGACACTCGCTTGAATACCCCGGTTTCCAGCGTGCGTCGTGATGCCGAGGGAGTCGAAGTCCACAATGCAAACGGGAGTGATCGTTTCGATCAGGTCGTGATGGCTTGCCACAGCGACCAGGCACTGCGCCTGCTGGCCGATGCCGATCATCGCGAGCACGAGATCCTCGGCGCCATGCCCTACCAAGCCAACGATGTCGTGCTGCATACCGATGCCTCCCTGCTGCCACGCAACCGCAACGCCTGGGCTGCATGGAATGCACATGTGCCAACCAATCCGTCCGATGCCTGCACCGTCAGCTACTGCATGAACTTGTTGCAGGGCATCGACGCGCCTCAAGCTTTGGTCGTGACCTTGAACCGGACCGATGCGATCGATCCTGCAAAGGTGTTGCGCCGGATGAATTATCAGCATCCGGTCTACACGCATGCTTCGGTCGCGGCGCAATCGCGCAAAACGGAAATCCAAGGACAGCGCAACACCTGGTTCGCTGGGGCTTATTGGGGCTGGGGTTTCCACGAGGACGGCATGCGCAGCGCAGTGGACGTCGCGCGTGGTCTTGGAGTCACATGGGAACCAAAGGTAGCTTCGTCTCAGTTTCCATTGCATGAAGCGGACCTGGTGCCGGCATGAGCGATGGCGGCGACCGCATGCCGATCCTTGCCTGCACTGGACTAGCCAGCGCTGTTTATGAAGGCACCGTGCGCCATCGCCGGTATCACCCGCGCCCGCATGAATTCAGTTACCGCATGGCCCAGTTGTACCTTGACCTTGATGAAGTCGACACGCTGTTCGCCAAACGCTGGTTGTGGTCCTCAAGCCATCGCAACATCGCAGAATTCCGCCGTTCGGATTACCTGGGCCCGAGCGACCTCCCACTTGCCGACGCCGTGCGAAATCGCATCCGTACCGCGACTGGGTTGCGTCCGAGCGGTCCGATTCGCCTGCTCACCCACCTGCGTTATGGCGGCTTCGTCTTCAATCCGGTCAGCTTCTACTACTGCTATGCGCCGGGTGGCGAGCAACTGGAACATGTGGTTGCCGAAATCACCAACACGCCTTGGAATGAACGCCACGCGTATGTGTTGCCGCTTGCCGATGCCCAGCTACGTGGTCGCGCGCTCCACTGGGATTTCGCCAAGGCGTTCCACGTCTCGCCCTTCATGGCGATGCAGCGCGAATACCACTGGAGCCTCACCGCGCCGGGAAACGATTTGAATATCCACATGGATGTGCTGAACGAGGGCGAATGCGAGTTCGACGCAACCGTGTCCATGCAGCGCATGCCCCTTGATGGCAAGTCGCTGGCCCGGCTGTTGTTGCGCTATCCGTTGATGACCGCGCAAGTGGTCGGCGCCATCCATTGGCAGGCACTGCGCCTGTGGCTGAAACGCATCCCCGTACATGACCACCCCCGACATCACAGGGCCGCCCCATGAATCGCACCGTTGAAGCACTGCAACTTCCCGCCGACCGTTACGGCGCATTCGATCGGATGTTGCGCACACGCCTGCACGCGACCATGGCCGCGTTGCGTGGGCGTGGACTGCGGGTGACCGACGCGCTGGGTACGCAGGAATTCGCTGGCGATGATCCCTCCAAACCGATCACCATCGACGTCATGGATCCCGCGTTCTATGGCGCAGTCGCTGCGAACGGCAGCGTAGGCGCTGGCGAAGCCTATATGGATGGCCATTGGCGCTGCGACGATTTGGTCGGTCTGATCCGCTTGCTGGTGCAAAACCGTGCACTGCTGGATGGCATGGAAACCGGCATGGCACGCATCGGTGGGATTGCAATGCGTGGTTGGCATGCCCTGCGCCAGAACACCCGCGATGGTTCCCGCCGCAATATCGCCGCGCACTACGACCTCGGCAATGAATTCTTCGGTCTGTTCCTGTCCGATGACCTGATGTATTCGTCGGCGTTGTATGCGGGCGACGACGATGATCTGGAAACGGCCTCCACCCGCAAGCTTGATCGCATTTGCCAGAAGCTGCGCCTGCAGCCTGGCGATCGCGTGATCGAGATCGGCACCGGCTGGGGCGGATTTGCCGTGCATGCCGCGCGCCATTACGGCTGCCATGTCACTACCACTACCATTTCGCGCGAGCAGCATGCGTTGGCGGCTTCGCGCGTCGCTGAAGCTGGCTTGGAGGATCGCATTACCCTGTTGCTTGAGGACTACCGTGATCTGAAGGGTAGTTACGACAAGCTGGTGTCGATCGAAATGATCGAGGCGATTGGCGCGCAGTATCTTGATACCTACTTCGGCAAACTCGCCTCATTGCTCAAGCCCGATGGTCTGGCTTTGGTGCAGGCAATCACGATTGAAGATCACCGCTACCAGCAAGCACTGAACTCGGTCGACTTCATCAAACGCCACGTATTCCCTGGTTGTTTCATTCCATCGATAGCTGCAATGCTGGATGCCAAGACCCGTAGTAGTGACCTCGCATTGACCCACATGGAGGACTTCGGGTCTTCGTACGCGCGCACGTTGCATGCATGGCGGATACGCTTCATGGCCCGCCTGCCAGAAGTACGCGCACAGGGCTTCGACGAACGCTTCATCCGCATGTGGGAGTTCTACTTGGCTTATTGCGAGGGCGGCTTCCTGGAACGCTCGATCGGCGTGGCGCAATTGCTGATGGCCAAGCCGGGTAATCGCGATGCGGAATTCGTGTCTGGTCTCGACATCGCCCGCGCCGATTGGATCGAAGCCTGAGATGCGCTTCTGGGCCAACCTCTTCGGCTACCAACTGGTCTGGTTCGCGATCGTGATCAGTGCGTCGCGTGGGCAGCCGTGGTGGGGCATCGCAAGCGCACTCGTGTTCGTTATCTTGCAATTCCACTACTCCACACACCGCGTCGCGGATACGCGCGCACTGATAGCCGCTTTTATCTGTGGATTCCTGCTGGATGGGGCATTGGCAGCCACCGGCTGGTTGCAGTACGCCTCGCCCATGATTTCGCTACCGGCCCCGGTCTGGATCCTTTCGCTTTGGTTGGCATTCGCGATGACGCTCAATCATTCGATGGCGTTCCTACGCGGAAAGCCCGTGATGGCGGCATTTCTGGGCGGGATTGGCGGACCGTTGGCCTACCTGAGCGCAGCGCGTGGTTTCGATGCGGTGATCTTCGCAGCACCTGCATGGCATGCCCTTACCCTGCTCGCCTTGGGTTGGGCAATCGCATTGGCCACGCTTGCGGTCCTCATTCAACGCTGGACTGTTGAAAGCATGGACGCCACATTGCAACCGGAGCATATGCGATGACGATTGGCCCGCTGAGTGCAGGCATGAGTCTGCTGGTGATCTGGCTGCTGGCCGCAGTCGCCCAGACAATCGGCTGGATGTGGCAGAAACGCCATCGCAATGCCGGCATGGTCGATGTCGTGTGGTCGTGCGGGGTTGGCGGAGCAGCCATTGTTGCAGCGGTGCTGGGGGATGGCGCATTGCTACCCCGCGTCTTGCTTGCAGTGCTGGGCGGCATCTGGGGGTTGCGACTTGCCAGCCATCTGCTGCATCGCGTGCTCGGCGAGCCAGAAGATGGCCGCTACGCCAACCTGCGGAAGCGTTTTGGACAGGATGAGCGCAAGTGGTTCGCGTTTTTCCAGTTCCAGGCCTTGCTGGTGGTGCTGTTTGCCCTGCCCTTCGTGGCCGTGGCACGCAATCCAATCCCGGGCATCACGATGTGGATGTTGGTTGGCGTCGCCTTCTGGCTGCTGAGCGTATTCGGCGAAGCCGTGGCGGATCGGCAGCTCTCTCGCTTCCGCAACAATCCTGCGAACAAGGGTCGTACCTGCCGTGATGGCCTGTGGCGCTATTCGCGTCATCCCAATTATTTCTTCGAATGGCTGCATTGGTTCGCCTATGTCTGCTTGGCGGTCGGTTCACCGCTGTGGTGGCTGGCCTGGACCGGACCGCTGGTGATGTTCGTGTTCCTGCGCTGGATCAGCGGCATCCCGTACACCGAAGACCAGGCCTTGCGCACGCGCGGCGATGACTACCGCGACTACCAGCAGACCACGCCCATGTTGTTCCCATGGGTCCCCCATGAAAGCCTCAAGACTCCCGCAAGGAAAGCGCCATGAATACCTTCGCCGAAACCCTACAACTCGACAGCGACAATGCCGCTCCCGGCCTGCTTGGCTTGGCCGAACGCGGCGTCATGCCTGATGCCATGCTGCGCGCCGGTATTCGCCGCATGTGCGCGCAGCGGCTGGGTGAGGAATCAGCCGGCGGCCCGGAAGCGATCAGCCAGCGTTTCCGGCAACAGATCAAGATTCTGCGCGAAAGCCCCGTCGCCATCCTTACCGATGCTGCAAACCGCCAGCACTACGAATTGCCTCCGGCATTCTTCCAGCACTGCCTTGGGCCTCGCCTCAAGTATTCCTCCTGCTACTACCCGACCGGTGGCGAGACATTGGCCGAAGCCGAGGAAGCGATGCTGCGCCTGTACGGCGAGCGCGCAACCTTGGCCGATGGTCAGGACGTGCTGGAGCTGGGTTGTGGCTGGGGTTCGTTGACTCTGTGGATGGCGCAGCGATACCGAAATTCAAACATCATCGCGGTGTCCAACTCACGACCGCAGCGCGAGTTCATCGAAGCACGCTGCCGCGAACGTGGGCTCGACAACGTGCGTGTTGTCACCTGCGACGTCAACCAGCTGGAGCTGGATGCCGACCAGTTCGACCGCTGCGTGTCGATCGAGATGTTCGAGCACATGCGCAACTACGACACATTGCTTGCACGGATCAGCCAATGGCTGCGCCCAGGTGGTGCACTGTTCGTACACATTTTCTGCCACAAAACCCTGCTGTACCCCTTCGAGACCCAAGGCGACGACAACTGGATGGGTCGCCATTTCTTCACAGGGGGCTTGATGCCTTCAGCAGACACCTTGTTGTGGTTCCAGCGAAAGCTGCGGATCGAACAACGCTGGATGGTGGATGGCACTCACTACCAGCGGACCGCCGACCATTGGCTGGCCGAACAGGACAAGCATCGCGAAGCAGTGATGCCGGTGCTGCGCGAAGCCTACGGCGATGCGGCAGGGCTCTGGTTCCAGCGCTGGCGCATGTTCTGGATGGCCTGCGCCGAGCTTTTCGGCTATGACCAAGGCCGTGAATGGATGGTCGGCCACTATCGTTTCCGCAAGGAGTATTGAGATGACACGACCCAACAGG
>JBDSIA010000348.1:0-4826 GCA_039918175.1 Thermomonas sp. | reverse complement strand
CCAACACCATGGATGAGAACAAGAAGCGCGCGCTTGCGGCGGCCCTGGGCCAGATCGAGAAGCAGTTCGGCAAGGGCTCGGTGATGCGCATGGGTGATCGTGCGGTCGAGGCGGTGGAAACCATCGGCACTGGCTCGTTGATGCTGGATATCGCCCTGGGTATCGGTGGCCTGCCCAAGGGCCGTGTCATCGAAATCTACGGGCCGGAGTCCTCCGGCAAGACCACGTTGACCCTGCAGACGATTGCCGAATGCCAGAAAGCAGGCGGCACTTGCGCCTTCATCGATGCCGAACACGCGTTGGACCCGGCCTATGCGCAGAAACTTGGTGTCAACCTGGACGAGCTCTACCTGTCGCAGCCGGATACTGGCGAGCAGGCACTGGAGATCGCCGACATGCTGGTGCGTTCCAACGCAGTGGACATGGTGGTGATCGACTCGGTGGCCGCACTCACGCCGCGCGCCGAAATCGAGGGCGAGATGGGCGATCAGTTGCCGGGCCTGCAGGCACGCCTGATGAGCCAGGCACTGCGCAAGCTGACGGGCAACATCAAGCGCAGCAACACCATGGTGTTCTTCGTCAACCAGTTGCGCCACAAGATCGGGATGATGATGCCGGGGCAGAGTCCCGAGGTGACCAGTGGCGGCAACGCACTGAAGTTCTACGCCTCGGTGCGGCTGGACATCCGTCGCATCGGCAGCATCAAGAAGGGTGACGAGATCATCGGCAACCAGACCCGGATCAAGGTGGTCAAGAACAAGCTGGCGCCGCCATTCAAGCAGGTCATCACTGAAATCCTGTATGGCGAAGGCATCAGCCGCGAAGGTGAACTGATCGAAATGGGCGTGGACGCCAAGCTGGTTGAAAAGGCCGGTGCCTGGTACAGCTACGACGGCGAACGCATCGGCCAGGGCAAGGAAAACGCGCGGACTTACCTCAAGGAAAACCCGGCCCAGGCGCAGAAGCTTGAAGCAGCCTTGCGCGCGCAGCTCGTGCCTCAAGAAGCGCCGCGTGACGAGGCCGAAGAAGCCGAGACCGAGACCGAGACCGTGGGCAAGGGCACGGGCAAGACCAAGGGCGACTGATGCAATCGGACGGCGGTGGTGATGCGGTGTCCTGCTCAGCGACGTCGCGCCGCCGCCGTCCGGAGCTTTCGCCGACCCAGCGCGCGATGGGTCTGCTTACCCGGCGCGAACACTCCCGTCGCGAACTGGCGCGCAAGCTCACCAGCCGTGGCGTCGAGCCTGACGATGCGCATGCGGTCATCGACAAGCTCGCCAAGGCGGGTTGGCAGGACGACGCGCGCTTCGCTGAATTGCTGGTCCGCAGCCGGGCCAATACCGGCCATGGACCCGTACGGATTCGTGCGGAACTGGTAACTCACGCGATCGACCCGGGTGTGATCGCGGTGGCTATGGAGGGCTACGGCGGAGACTGGTTCCACAACGCCAGGGATCTGCTGCAGCGGCGCTACCCGGCGGCCTTGGGAAGCGATCGGACTACGCAACGAAAGTTTGCGGATTTTCTGTTGCGGCGCGGCTTCGCGATCGAGCAGGTCATGGCAGCGCTGCGTATTGACTCGCACGACTAGTTCAGACGACTAGTACGGACGGACAAGGACGCGGGCTGTAAACTGGGCTGATTGGGTTGCCAACTCGGCTCCGGGCCCGCATCTTGACGGGAGCGCGGCGCAGTTGCGCGCTCGCCTGAAGCCGACACTGCATGAACCTCGCCTCCCCAAAAACGACGTCCGATATCCGCCGGGATTTCCTCGATTTCTTCGTGTCCAAGGGCCACACCATCGTGCCATCGGCGCCGCTGGTGCCGGGCAACGACCCCACCCTGATGTTCACCAATTCGGGGATGGTTCAGTTCAAGGACGTGTTCCTCGGCGCCGAGAAGCGCAGCTATGTGCGTGCTGTGGATGTGCAGCGGTGCCTGCGCGCAGGCGGCAAGCACAACGACCTCGACCAGGTCGGCTATACCGCACGCCATCACACCTTTTTCGAGATGCTCGGCAACTGGTCGTTCGGCGACTACTTCAAGAAGGCCGCGATTGCCTGGGCTTGGGAGTTGCTGACCCAAGTCTGGCAATTGCCGCCCGAGCGCCTGCTGGTAACCATCTACCAGGACGACGACGAAGCTTTCGACATATGGCACCGCGACATCGGCTTGCCAATCGAGCGCATCATCCGCATCGGCGACAACAAGGGCGCCCCTTACGCGTCGGACAATTTCTGGCAAATGGCCGATACCGGCCCCTGCGGTCCTTGCAGCGAGATCTTCTACGACCACGGCCCGCAGCATGCCGGTGGGCCGCCGGGCTCACCGGACGAGGACGGCGACCGCTACATCGAGATCTGGAACAACGTGTTCATGCAGTTCGATCGCCAGCCGGACGGCACCCTGGTGCCGCTGCCTGCACCTTGCGTGGATACCGGCATGGGCTTGGAGCGGATCACCGCCGTGCTGCAGCACGTGCACAGCAACTACGAGATTGACCTGTTCGACACCCTGATCCGCAAGGCGTCGCAGCTGACTTCGACGCCGGACCTGCACAACAAGTCGCTGCGGGTGATCGCCGATCATATCCGCGCCTGTGCATTCCTGATCGTTGATGGTGTGCTGCCCAGCAATGAAGGACGCGGCTACGTGCTGCGCCGGATCATCCGGCGCGCGTTACGGCACGGCTGGATGCTGGGCGTGCGCGAGCCGTTCTTCCATAAGCTGGTCGAAACCCTCGATTGCTTGATGGGCGATGCCTATCCGGTGCTGCGCGAAGGCCGTACAACCGCCGAGCGCGCGTTGAAAGCCGAAGAGGAGCGCTTCGCCGAAACGCTGGATTCAGGCATGCGCATCTTCAACGACCTTGCCGACCGCAGTGATGGAATTATTCCGGGCGTGGAGGCTTTCCGCCTCTACGATACCTATGGTTTTCCGCTCGATCTCACCCAGGACATGGCGCGCGAGCGCGGGATGTCAGTGGATCTAACCGGCTTCGATGCGGCGATGGCGCAGCAGAAACAAACCGCACGTGCGGCCGGCAAGTTCGGCGGCGGCACACAGTTGCCAGCAGACTTGGTTGCACAGCTCACACCGACGAAATTCCTCGGCTACGACGCGCTGGATGCTGTTGGCCTCAGCGTGCTCGCATTGCTCAAGGACGGGCGCCCGGTCGAGACTCTCGAGATCGGCGACGATGCCATCGTGATCCTTGACCAGACCCCGTTCTATGCCGAATCGGGTGGTCAGGTCGGGGATACCGGCGAGCTTGGTGGCGCGCTGGAAATGCCGGGCGTCCGTTTCGCGGTCACAGATACCCTCAAACTGGCAGGCCAGTTCCACGGCCACGTCGGCAAACTGGAGGCAGGGGCGCTCAAGCGAGGCGACGCGTTGTCCGGCAGCGTCGATGGCACGCGTCGCGCGGCCACAGTGCTCAATCACAGCGCCACGCATCTGCTACATGCCGCGCTGCGTGATGTGCTTGGCTCCCATGTCCAGCAGAAAGGCTCGCTGGTGGCGCCGGATAGGCTGCGCTTCGATTTCTCGCATTTCCATCCGATGACGGCCATCGAACTCGCCGAAGTCGAGCGCCGCGTCAATGCCGAAGTGCGCGCCAACCATGCGGGTGAAATCCACCAGATGGCGATGCAGGAAGCACTGGATTTCGGCGCGTTGGCCCTGTTTGGCGAAAAATACGGCGAACACGTCCGCGTGTTGCGCTTCGGGCCGATCTCGACCGAGCTTTGTGGCGGTACACACGTTGGTCGCACCGGTGATATCGGCCTGTTCAAGATCATTTCCGAGGGTGGTGTATCCGCTGGGGTACGCAGGATCGAAGCGATGACCGGGCAGGGTGCGCTGGCTCATGTCGCCGAGGAGGAGCGTCGGCTCGGCGAAGCCTCGGCGCTATTGGGTGCGCCGTCGGGCGAGCTTGGGGACAAGCTGCGCGCGCTGCTGGACAAACACAAGAAGCTGGAACGGGAACTGGAAACCTTGAAAGCCAAGGCCGCTTCGGGCGCCACCAGCGACCTGGCTGGCCAAGCCCGGGACGTGGCCGGCATCCAGGTACTTGCCGCGCGCCTGGAAGGGTTCGACGCCAAGGCGCTGCGCGAGGCAATGGATCGGCTCAAGCAGCAGCTGGGCGATGCTGTTGTCGTGCTGGCAGGCGCAAATGCCGGCAAAGTGGCCTTGGTAGCCGGTGTCAGCGGCAATGCGCTTGGCAGGATCAAGGCGGGAGAACTGCTGGCAGACCTGGCTGGGCGCATCAATGGCAAGGGTGGTGGGCGCCCGGACATGGCCCAAGGCGGGGGCGACGATGGCCCGGAATTGGTCGCTGCCTTGGCCGAAGTGGCGGGTTGGGTGCAGGAGCGATTGGGCGGAACGTGACCCATGCTGCTTGTGATAACTGAATGAAGGCCCGTATGATCGGGGGTGACTGGATGCATCCCGCATCCCTGTGCAGGACGCGCAGTGGAGCGGTCGCACGCGACAGGGGAGTTGCCAGATGCTGATACTTACCCGGCGAGTGGGGGAAACACTGATGATCGGCGATGCCATCACCGTCACGGTGCTTGGTGTCAAGGGCAATCAGGTTCGGATCGGCATTACCGCGCCGAAGGACGTGTCGGTGCATCGCGAAGAGATCTATCAGCGCATCCAGAATGCCGAAGAGCCCGAAAAAAAAGCCGGTAGCGCCGATTGAGGTTTGCCGGATCCCGGCGTTGCCTGTATTCTGCGCGACTCGCGATTTTGCCTTTGGAGACTTGCCCGAGTGGCTGAAGGGGCTCCCCTGCTAAGGGAGTATGGGGCTTAAAACTCCATCG
>JBDSIA010000347.1:0-3664 GCA_039918175.1 Thermomonas sp. | reverse complement strand
TGCTGGAAGCGATGGGCAAGTTCAACGAGGAACTGGTCAACGCCGGGGTGATGCTCGCCGGCGAGGGCCTGCACCCAAGTTCTCGCGGCGTACGCGTCGCCTTCGATGGCCCGCAGCGACAGGTGATCGATGGCCCGTTCGCCGAGACCCGCGAGCTGGTCGCCGGGTTCTGGCTGTGGCAGGTTCGATCGCTGGACGAGGCGATCGAATGGGCCAGGCGCTGCCCGAACCCGATGCCGGGCCCCTCCGAACTCGAGATCCGCCCACTCTTCGAAGCCGAAGACTTCGGCGAAGAATTAACACCTGAACTGCGTGAGCAGGAAGATCGCCTGCGCGAGCGCCTTGGCAATTGACACGATATCCACCAGGAGAGAGACGATGAAATTGACCCCGTACCTGATGTTCTTCAACGGCACCTGCCGCCAGGCGTTCGACTTCTACGCCGGTGCGCTGGGCGGCCAGATCTGCAACCTGATGATATTTGGCGACATGCCGCCTGCGCCCGACCAGCCGCCGCTGCCGGAGCAAGCGAAGTCGCAGATCGCGCACGTGAACCTGCTGGCCGGTGGCGCCTCGATCATGGGCAGCGATTCGATCATGGGCTGCGACGGTTCCGAGACGATCGACGGGCGCAACGACACCTCGGTCAACATCGAAGTCGACACTGTCGAGGAGGCCGAGCGCGTATTCGCGGCGCTGTCGGCGGGCGGCAAGGTGCAGATGCCGCTGGCGGAAACCTCGTGGTCGCATCGCTTCGGCATGTTCGAGGACCGCTACGGCAAGCCGTGGATGGTCAACTGCATGAAGCCTTCACCGTAACCGCATCCATCTCGCACAAGGACATCAGCATGCCCCGCAAACTCTACGTCACCCTGCCGGTGAAGAACCTGGAACGCAGCGTCGATTTCTTCGCGGCATTGGGTTTCTCCTTCAACCCGGACTTCACTGACGAAAACGCCGCCAGCATCATCATCAATGAGCACACCGGCGTGATGCTGGGGGTGGAGTCGATGTTCGCTACTTTGACCAGGAAGCCGATCATCGATGCGCGCATCGGCACTGAAGCCCTGCTCGCCATCTCGGTGGACAGCCGCGAAGAAGTGGATGCATTGGTCGCTAAGGCGGTCGCCGCCGGCGGGACGGCACCGGGCGACGCCCAGGACCACGGGTTCATGTACGACCACGGTTTCGAGGACCTGGACCACCACCAGTGGGGCGTGTTCTGGATGAACGAATCGCCGATGCCGGCGCCGTAAGCGGGGCTTGCGCGGCCCAAGGCGCGGTGGTGTCATCGACGGGATGAACGCCGATGCCCGCCCCGATGCGATCCATCGCAGCTTGGACACGCTGTGGCGAATGGAATCGCCGAAGTTGCTGGCGCGCCTTGCGCGCATGACCGGCAACATCGATACCGCCGAGGAATTGGCCCAGGACGTGTTGGTGGCCGCACTTGAGCGCTGGCCGCGCGACGGGCTGCCGGACAACCCGGCGGCGTGGCTGATGACGGCGGCCAAGCACCGCGCCATTGACCACCTGCGCCAGCGCGCGCTGCATGCGCGCAAGCAGGATGAATTCGGGGTCGAACTGAAGCTGCACGGAGCCGACATGCAGGGCGACGATGCGCAACGGCTGGCGGACGACGACATCGGCGACGACCTGTTGCGCCTGCTGTTCGTCGCCTGCCATCCGGTGCTGCCGATGGAATCACGCGTCGCGCTGACCTTGCGCCTGCTTGGCGGCCTCAGCACACCGGAAATTGCGCGCGCGTTCCTGCAGCCAGAGCCGACCGTGGCCCAGCGCATCGTGCGCGCAAAGCGTACCTTGGCGAAAGAAACAGTCCCGTTCGAAGTGCCACGCAAGGCCGCGTTGCCGGAACGGCTGGATGCGGTGCTCGAAGTGGTCTATCTGGTGTTCAACGAAGGCTATGCGGCGACCAGTGGCGATGACTGGATGCGACCCGCGTTGTGCGAAGAATCCCTACGCCTTGGCCGTGTGCTGGCCGGCCTGTTGCCGAACGAACCCGACGTGTTCGGTCTGCTTGCGTTGATGGAATTGCAGGCCTCGCGCATGCCGGCGCGTACCCAGTCCGATGGCACGCCGATCCTGCTGCCAGAGCAGAATCGGGCGCGTTGGGATCGCCTGCAGATCCAGCGCGGGCTCGCCGCGCTTGGGCGTGCGCAACGCCTGGGTGGTAGTCGCAGCGCATACTCATTACAGGCCGACATCGCCGCCTGCCATGCGCGCGCCTTGCGCATGCAGGACACTGACTGGCCGCGCATCGCCGGCCTGTATGCGCAATTGGCGCAGGTGATGCCGTCGCCTGTTGTCGAACTCAATCGTGCGGTGGCGGTGAGTCGCGCGCATGGTGCACAGGCAGGCCTGGCCATCGTCGATACCTTGGCAGATGTGCCGCAGCTTCGCGATTACGCGCCGCTGCCGGCGGTGCGTGGCGATTTGCTGCAGCAGTTGGGGCGTCTCGATGAGGCGCGCGAGGCTTTCGTGCGCGCGGGGTCGCTGACCGGCAATGCGCGCGAGCGCGAGGTATTGCAAGCGCGTGCTGATGCATGCGCCGCCATGTCGTCGTTAGGGTAGGTGGGCAATCGCGAGACGTGGATCCGGCGATTCACATGTTCCGGAACAACGTCATGAATGGCACGCTGACAGTCAGGGTTTCGGGGCGGTTCTTCAAACGCATGACGCCACGGCCGGCATCGTCGCGGGTAATGCCGGCGATGGCCTTGAGATTGACGATGGTGGAACGATGGATCTGCTTGAAGCTGGCTTGATCCAGCACCGCCACCAGTTCCTTGATCGGTGTGCGCAGCAGCGCTTCGCCCTCGGCGGTGACCACGGTGGTGTATTTGTTGTCGGCGCGGAAATAGGCGACCTCGTCAACCAGGATCAGCCGGGTTTCCTTGCCAGCACTGGCAGTGATCCAAGTCAGCGGATCGCGCGCTTCGTTCGCACGGGATGTGGCCCCGAGCTGTTCGATCAATGCGACCAAGGTTGCCGCGTCCGGGTTGCCGGTGCGTGATTGCAAGCGTTCAATGGTGGCCGCGAGACGCTCAGGCTGGACCGGCTTGAGTAGGTAGTCGATCGCACCACGCTCGAACGCATCGATGGCGTACTGGTCATAGGCGGTGACGAACACGATCTGTGTGCGTGGACTGGCCTGCGCTGCGGCGGTGGCGACTTCCAGCCCGGTCAGGCCGGGCATGCGGATGTCGAGGAAGGCGATGTCCGGCGTGTAATCGGCCAGCGCTTCCACCGCACTGGCGCCGTCCTCGCATTCGGCCAGCACCTGCAATTCCGGCCACGCGGCGCGCAATTGGTCGATGAGTGCCTGCCGCAACAGGGATTCGTCTTCGGCGACGATACAGGTGCGCACGTGATCAGACATTGGCATTGTTCCGCGCGGCGGCCATGTTGTTCGCTGTAGTCACGGCAACCGCCGGAACCGTGATCGTAGCGGCGACACCAGTCGGGAAATTGGCGATCACTGCCAGCGCAGCCTTGCCGCCGAACATCAGGCGCAGACGTTCGCGCACGTTCTTCAGGCCGATGCCGGTGCCGCTGTTCTTGGTGTTGAGGCCTTCGCCATCGTCCGCGACAGTGACTGCGACGATGCCGTCCTCGCCAGGGCGTGCACGAATCCACACCGTGC
>JBDSIA010000346.1:0-6537 GCA_039918175.1 Thermomonas sp. | reverse complement strand
GCGACTCGCGATTTTGCCTTTGGAGACTTGCCCGAGTGGCTGAAGGGGCTCCCCTGCTAAGGGAGTATGGGGCTTAAAACTCCATCGAGGGTTCGAATCCCTCAGTCTCCGCCATTAGGTGAAGTCGCGAGATGTTTTTGCGTTGACGATATTCGTGTCGCCACCGCATAATTGTTTGATTGCGCCCGTAGCTCAGTTGGATAGAGCACCAGGCTACGAACTTGGGGGTCGGGAGTTCGAATCTCTCCGGGCGCACCATCAACATGAAAGCCAGCCTCCGGGTTGGCTTTTTTGTTAGGCCTGCATATGTTGGCAATGGCGCCGGTAGAATCGGTGGTTTCCGTCCAGGCGTATTTCATGACCCGTCCTTCTTGGCTGGATCGCGAGCAGTTGCTGGCCTGTGGCCGTGGCGAACTCTTCGGAGCCGACAATGCGCGCCTGCCGGCGCCGCCGATGCTGATGTTCGATCGCATCACCCACATTTCCGAGGATGGCGGTGGCAACGGCAAGGGCTTCATCCGCGCCGAACTCGACATACAGCCTGACCTGTGGTTTTTCGGCTGCCATTTCATCGGCGATCCGGTGATGCCGGGCTGCCTGGGCGTGGATGCGATGTGGCAGCTCACCGGGTTTTTCCTGCCATGGCTCGGCGAGCCAGGGCGTGGCCGCGCATTGGGCGCGGGCGAAATAAAATTCACGGGACAAGTGATGCCTTCTGCCAAGGTCGTCAGCTACGAGATCGACATTCGCCGGGTCATGCGCGGTCGGCTTAAAATGGTGATCGCCGACGGTCGTACACTGGTCGACGGCAACGAGATCTACACGGCAAAGGACATGCGGGTTGGCCTGTTCCAGGCCACGGAGGTGGTATGAGGAAGCCTTATGAATAACAGGACGAGCCGGCGGGTTGTGGTCACCGGCATGGGCATCGTGTCCTGCCTGGGCAACGACGCGACCAGTGTGACAGCGTCACTGCGCGAAAGCCGCAGCGGGATCAGTTATCGCCCCGATCAGGCCGAACTGGGGCTGCGCAGTCAGGTGGCGGGCGTGCCGACGATCGAACTGGATGCGCTGATTGACCGCAAGCAGAAACGTTTCATGGGCGATGCTGCAGCCTACGCGTGCGTGGCGATGGCGGATGCGATCGCCGATGCCGGGCTTGACTCGGCGTCGATCAGCGACCCCAGGATCGGCGTGATCGCCGGTTCCGGCGGCGGTTCGCCGCAGTGGCAGATCGAAACCGCCGACCTGCTGCGGGCCAAGGGGGTACGCAAGATCGGTCCGTACATGGTGCCGCGCACGATGTGCTCGACGGTGTCCGCAGCCCTGGCCACGGCGTTTTCGATCAAGGGCGTCAGCTATTCGCTGTCCGCGGCCTGCGCAACCTCGGCGCATTGCATCGGCGCCGCGGCAGACCTGATTCGTCATGGCGCGCAGGACATCGTGTTCGCTGGCGGCGGCGAGGAACTCCACTGGGGCATGACCAGCCAGTTCGATGCGATGGGTGCGTTGTCCACCCACTTCAACGACACGCCGCAGTCCGCGTCGCGTCCGTACGACGCCCACCGCGATGGGTTCGTGATCGCCGCAGGTGGCGGGATGCTGGTGCTCGAGGATTACGACCACGCGGTTGCGCGCGGCGCACGCATCCATGCCGAGCTGCTCGGCTATGGCGTCACCAGCGACGGCGCCGACATGGTCGCCCCAAGCGGCGAGGGCGCGGTGCGTTGCATGCGCATGGCGTTGCAAGGCGTTGAAGCGCCTATCGATTACCTCAACACGCACGGCACGTCGACCCCGCTTGGTGACATCACCGAACTGGAAGCGGTGCGCACGGCCTTCGGCGATGCGATCCCGCCGTTGTCATCGACCAAGGCCCTCAGCGGCCATTCGCTGGGCGCAGCCAGCGTGCACGAGGCGATCTATTGCCTGCTGATGCTGCAGCAAGGCTTCATCGCCGGGTCGGCGAACATCGAGGAGCTCGATCCGCGCTGTGCGGACTTCCCGATCGTGCGCGAGAGCCGCGATGCCGAGTTGCGCACGGTGATGTCCAACAGCTTTGGCTTTGGTGGCACCAATGCCGCGCTGGTGTTCGGTCGGGTTTAATCGAGCGTGCTCAACGCCGCGCTAGCGGCGATGCACCGAAATGGTCGAGGACGACGACATCGCCTTTGCCGGGACGATAGCCACGCTTAAGCGCCTCGG
This sequence comes from Thermomonas sp., assembly GCA_039918175.1. Lineage (GTDB taxonomy): Bacteria > Pseudomonadota > Gammaproteobacteria > Xanthomonadales > Xanthomonadaceae > Thermomonas. The sequence continues at coordinate 4,332 of JBDSIA010000346.1, read as the reverse complement.
CCACGTAGTCGATCGCGGCCTCGCAGGCAGCCGCAGGCGACTGCCCGAGGCAGAGGTTGGCGGCAATTGCAGATGCCAGTGTGCAGCCGCTGCCATGGCCTTCGAGCGGCAACCGATCATGCTGGAATTCAGCATCCAACTGGGCATCCACATAGCGGTCGACCACGATGCTGCCTTCGTCCAGATGCGCGCCCTTGAGCAGCACCGCGCGAGCGCCCAACTCCAGCAAAGCGCGTGCGGCGTCGTCGGCGGCGCCAGCATCCTCGATACGTTGGCCCAACAGCAATTCGGCCTCCGGGATGTTCGGCGTCAGCAGCGTGGCCATCGGCAACAGCCGTGTGCGCAATGCGTGCAGGGCATCGTCTTTGAGTAGTTTTGCGCCCGAAGTCGCGACCATCACCGGATCCAGCACGATGCAGGCCGGCACATGGAACTCGAGTGCATCAGCGACGGCATGGATGACCTCGGCATTGGCCAACATTCCCAGCTTCACTGCGCGGATCCGGAAATCATCGAAGCAGGCATCGATCTGCGCACGCAGGAACTCGACCGGCGGCACGTGCACGGCGATGACCCCGCGGGTGTGCTGCGCGGTCAATGCAGCGATGGCAGACAGGCCATGCACGCCGAACGCAGCGAATGTGCGCAGGTCAGCCTGGATGCCGGCGCCACCGCCGGAGTCGCTGCCAGCAATGGCCAGGGCGCAAACGGGTCGTTGCATCGCCCGCTACAACACTTCCGAGGCGAAATCGGCCAGCCGCGAACGCTCGCCACGGCGCAGGGTGATGTGCGCGCTGTGTGCCCAGTTCTTGAAGCGGTCCACCGCGTAGGTCAGACCCGAGTTGGTTTCGGTCAGGTAGGGCGTGTCGATCTGCTCCACATTGCCCAGGCAGACGATCTTGGTGCCGGGACCAGCGCGGGTGACCAGGGTTTTCATCTGCTTGGGCGACAGGTTCTGCGCCTCGTCCAGAATCAGGTAACGCGACAGAAAGGTGCGCCCGCGCATGAAGTTCATCGAGCGGATCTTGATCCGTGATGCCAGCAGGTCGTTGGTCGCCGCGCGGCCCCAACTGCCACCTTCCTGATTGTGGGTCAGCACTTCCAGGTTGTCGGTGAGCGCGCCCATCCACGGCGTCATCTTCTCTTCCTCGGTGCCGGGCAGGAAGCCGATGTCCTCACCCACGCTGACCGTGGCACGGGTCATGATGATTTCGCGGTAACGTTGTGCGTCCATGGTTTGCGCAAGGCCCGCCGCCAACGCCAGCAGCGTCTTGCCGGTGCCGGCAGTACCGAGCAGGGTGACGAAGTCGATCTCCGGATCCATCAAAGCATTCAGTGCGAAGTTCTGTTCCCGGTTGCGGGCGTTGATGCCCCACACCGCGTGCTGGCTGTGACGGAAGTCGTCCACGATTTGCAGTACGACCTTGTCGTCGGTAATGCGGGCGATCTTCATCTCGGCCTGTTCGTCGCCCGGCAGGTAGACGAACTGGTTGGGATACCAGTCGTCCTCGTCACTGAGGGCAATTTCGTAATAAGTGCGGCCCTTTTCGGTCCACGAACGCAGCTCCTTGGCATGGCGTTCCCAGAAATCCTCGGGCAGTGCGGTGGCGCCGGTGTACAGCAGGCTGAAATCGTCCAGCGCGCGATCGTTTTCGTAGTCCTCGTTGGGAATCCCGGCGATCGACGCCTTGATCCGCAGGTTGATGTCCTTGGATACGAACACCACCGGTGCACCCGGGTCGGACTCCTTCAGCGCCAGGATTGCGCCGAGGATCTGATTATCGGGAATGACGGTACCGAAGCGCCGGCCGGCATCGAAATCGCCGGTCTGGAAGCGCAGCTTGCCGATGCTGTCCGCGCCGCGCAATTTCAGGCCGTTTGGCCGTTGCAACAAGATCCCGTCGCTGATATCGGTGCTGCCGTGGGCCTCGATCAACTCGTTGAGGAAACGGCTGACCTGGCGTGCGTTGCGGCTGGCTTCGGAGGTGCCTTTCTTGCCGTTGTCCAGCTCCTCCATGACCTGCATCGGCAGGTACACATCGTGTTCCTCGAATTTGTACAGCGCGGTCGGGTCATGCATCAGCACATTGGTATCGAGGACGTAGATGCGCTTGCTTCGCGTCATGGAGGGGCTTCCGTCAGGTCGGGCAGGGCAGGGCCGCCGTGGCCCGCAAAGCGGGACGGCGGTGAGTGAAAAGGAGCAGCTCGCGCGCCACTGGCACGCGCGACGATGAACGCCCGGCGCGCTGCGCAGGGCCGGACAGGAGGGAAACCGGGACGATCACTGCGACTTGGCCGTCTTCAAGGCATCCAGCACGGCTTGTGCGTGTCCTGGGACTTTGACCGGTCGCCATGTCTGGCGGATGACGCCGGTCGGATCGATCAGGAACGTGGTGCGTTCGATGCCAATGTAGTCGCGGCCGTAAAGTTTCTTCGGCTTGATCACGTCGAACGCCTTGCACAGGGTTTCGTCCGGATCGCTGGCCAGTTCGAATCGAAATCCCTGCTTGGCCCCGAAGTTCTGGTGGCTGCGGATCGAATCGCGCGACACGCCAAGCACGTCTGCACCGGCACGCCGGAACTTGGTCAGCAGGGTGTTGAAGGTGATCCCCTGATTGGTGCAGGCCGGGGTCGAATCCTTCGGATAGAAGTACAGCACCAGCCATTTTCCGCGGAAATCGTGCAGGCTTGCCGGGGTGCCGCTGGTCAGGCTGAGCGGCAGATCGGGAACGCGGTCGCCCCGCTCCATTACGAAACAGCCATTAGCAATGCCCTGCCATCAATACTTCATCGGATCCATGATCGCGTCCAGGTTCAGGTGGTCGCAGAACTCGAGGAAATCGTCGCGCAGTGCGGCGATGTGCATATCCGATGGCACGCCAATCGTCAGTTGCGCGGAGAACATGTCGGCGCCGGTCTGCATCGCCCGGTAACGCGAACAATGCAGGCTTTCGATAGTGATGCCCTGGCCATCGAAGAAATCCGCAAGCTGGAACAGGATGCCGGGCTTGTCCGAAGCGATCACTTCGACCACGTAGGGAAGCAGGTTGGACTGCACCTGCTTGGGGCCGGTGCGATACCAGACCAGCTTCAGGCCTTCCTCGCGTTCGAGCTTGGCGAGCATGGTTTCGAGCTTGGCCACCGCATCCCACGAGCCGGTGGCGAGCGCGGATACCGACACATCGCGACCCACCGTGGCCAGCCGTGTATCGACCAGGTTGCAGCCGGAATCGGCAATGCGCCGCGTCACGGCGAGCAGGGGCGACTGCGGGTGCGTGGTGTACGCGTTGATCAACAGGTGATTTTCGTTCGGCGCGGGGCGTGGCGTGATGTCGGTCAAGTGCGGCGTCCGCGCAAAAAAGGAGATGTCAGTGCGGCGCCTTGATCGTGTTTGGGCGCCGAACACCTGCAGCATACTTGCCGGTGCTTTTGCGCCGCAAGTAAGATCGGGCTTGAATCGGTCCCGACCGTCCCCCTTTCCGCGTCGGCACTCATCTTGCCCGGCGCCTTCTTCGCGAGTCCGCAGCCTTGCACCTTTCCGGCAGTATCACCGCGCTGGCGACCCCGTTCACGGACGCTGGCGATATCGACCTTTCAGCATGGCAGCGCCTGCTGGAAGCACAACTGGCCGCAGGCACCGGTGCCGTCGTGGTCGCCGGCTCCACTGGCGAGGCGCCGGCACTGTTCGATGCCGAATACGACACCCTGCTGCGCACCGCCGTGGAACTGGTGGCTGGGCGCATCCCGGTGCTGGCTGGCACCGGCCAATCCAATACGGCCAAGACCGTCCTGGCCAATCGCCACGCGGCCACACTGGGCGCGGATGCCGCACTGGTGGTGACGCCGCCGTATGTGCGCCCCACCCAAGCGGGCTTGCTCGCGCATTACCGCATAGTGGCCGACGAGGGCGGCCTGCCTGTCGTGCTCTACAACGTGCCGGGCCGCACCGGCTGCGACATGGCGCCTGAGACCACGGCCGATCTTGCGATGCATCCAAACATCATCGGGATCAAGGAAGCGGTTGCCGATTCCGCGCGGATGGACAGTCTGTTGCCCTTGCGCAGGGAGGGTTTCGCGGTGCTCAGCGGTGATGATCCGACCGCGTTGCGGGCGATGCTGGCGGGTGCCGACGGCATCGTGTCGGTCGCATCGAACGTGGCACCGGGTGCCTTTCGGCGCCTGTGCAAGCTGGCACGTGCAGGGGTTGTGGCCGAGGCGGAGGAATTCGACGCCCGGCTGCACGCGCTCTACCACTTCCTCGGGGTGGAACCCAATCCGATCCCCCTGAAAGCCCTCCTGGCCCTGAACGGGATCGGTCATGGCCTGCGCCTG
>JBDSIA010000345.1:0-2487 GCA_039918175.1 Thermomonas sp. | reverse complement strand
GGTACGCGTGCGGGCGGTTCGATCATCGGCGGCCAGGGCGGCGTGGTGCGGCTGGACGGCAGCCTCGATGCGATCGGCCCGCGGGTCCTGTTCGTGACCCTGGGCGGTGATGGCGCCAACCTCACCGGCAGCTCGCGCGCGGCGCAATGGATGCTGCTGGATCAGTTGATCGACGAGGTGCGCGGGCGGATTCCGGCGGATTCGAAATTCGCGTTGCTCACGCCTGCGGGACGCAGCACGCTGGCAACCTATTTTGGTGGCGGCGGACGTGTGCTGGTGCGCATCCAGCGCGCCGCCGATATCGCTCGCTTGCTGCGTTGGTCCAAACAACGCAGCGTGCGCATCGCACTGGTGGGCGCAACGGAAGGCTGGAAGGTCGCACCGCAAATTGCAGCGGCCGGCGTGCCAGTATTCGTGGATGCGCTGGCCGACCTGCCCGCCGACTTCGACAAGATCGGCGCGACCATGGAGAACGCCGCACGCATGCATGCGGCTGGCGTGCAGGTGTCGTTCTCACAATTCAACGATGCCTCGCACAATGCGCGCAAGATCCGCCAGCTGGCCGGCAATGCGGTGGCCAACGGCTTGCCGTGGGAAGCAGGTTTGGCCGGACTGACATCGATCCCGGCCAATACATTTGGTCTTGCTTCGCAGATCGGAAGCATTGCCGTGGGCCAACGCGCCGACCTGGTACTGTGGACCGGCGATCCGCTGGACGTGGCCCATGTCGCCACGCAAGTGTGGATGGACGGCCGTGCGATCCCGATGCGCTCGCGCCAGACCGAACTGCGCGATCGTTACCTGCATCCGCTCGCTCCTCCAGAAGCGGGCGGCCTGCCACGCGCATATCCGGACGACGCGCACTGAGCTGCCGCATCGCCACATGCATCCGCACCGCACTTGCGGTAGGTTCGGCATAACAGCTCGGGCGATTTGGGAGGAAATATGCGCATTGGCATCGTGGTGGACTCCGCCTGTGATCTCCCGGCCGACTTCATCGAACGTGAAAACATCACCATCCTGCCGGTAACCGTGCAGATCGGCCAGGCAGTGCTGGCCGATGTGCGCAACCAGGAAGCGACCATGAGCTTCCTGAGCGGCGATACCGCTGCCCGCGCGTACGATGCGGAAACCACGCCCTTCACCGTGCAGGAAGTGCATGACCTGTTCATGTCCAAGCTCGTGCTGGACTACGACTACGTGTTCTGCATCACCACCACCCGTACTCGCAGCGGCATTTACGACAACGCCGTGCAGGCCAGTTACACCATCCTCAATGACTACAAGCCGGTGCGTACTGCAGCCGGCAACAACACGCCATTCGCGCTGCGGGTGATCGACAGCCAGAACGTGTTCGCTGCCGTCGGGCTGTTGGTGGTGGAGGCTGCGCGCTTGCGCGCCGCGGGTGAAGCCCCGGCGAAAATCCGTGCCCGCCTGGAGAACCTGGCCCTGTACACACAGGGCTACATGGTTCCGCCCGACCTGCACTACCTGCGCAATCGCATCAAGAAGCGCGGCGACCGCAGCGTCAGCTTCTTCAGTGCCGCGGTTGGCACGGCGCTGGACATCAAGCCGATCCTGCACTGCAACCGTGGCGACACCGAGCCGGTCGCCAAGGTCAAGGGCCTGGACACCGCGATCCAGAAGATGTTCGACTTCGCCAGCAAACGGGTGAAGGACGGACTGATGACGCCGACCGTTGGCATCAGTTACGGCGGCGATCTCGCCGACCTGCAAAAGCTGCCGAGCTACCTGAACTTGCTGGAAGTCTGCGCCGGGCACAACGTCGAAGTCTTCGAGAGCGTGATGGGCTTGTCCGGGCTGGTGAATGTTGGCAAGGGCGCGGCGGTGGTCGCGTTCGCAGCGGAGTCCGAGAAATTTTCCTGAGTGCCACGCGCATGCTGCGCGGCTTCGTGATTCCTGCGTCGTCGACGCCGCGCTAACACGCGGCGACTAGTCTTGTGGCATCGATCCACCTCGATATCGATTCCAACCCAATCTGCGGAGTTGCCCATGCCGACGCGCTACTACATCAGTCTTCCCGATCCGGCCCGCGCGCGCGGCAGCGATGCCGCGCTGGCCTTCCAGTCGCAGGGGGCGGAAGGCCTTGCCGCGGAATTGCAGGATGCCTTGCGCAGCGATGGCCTGTTCCAGCGTTGGCGCGCGCAACAGGAGGATCCGGATGAGATCGATCCGGCGCTGTGTGCGACCGATGCGAATGCGACGGTACGCGGCGAGCAACACGACCTGCACATCGACCTGGTGACAGTCACCTCGCTGTCGTCGTCCGTGCTGCGCCAGCGGTTGGGCTGGCTGGCGGGCAATGGCTGGCAGCTGCGGGATGTCACTGCCGCGTAAGCCTCAGCCGCGCAAGGCCGCCGCGTGGTGGGCGATGTGCTCACCGATGAAACTGGCGATGAAGTAATAGCTGTGATCAAAGCCATGCTGCATGCGCAGGGTCAGCGGATGTCCGTGGGTGCGGCAGGC
>JBDSIA010000344.1:0-1796 GCA_039918175.1 Thermomonas sp. | reverse complement strand
ATGCGCAGCTCGAAGAAGGCGTGCGCGAAGGCTGGATCACCAGCGAGGAGCGCGTGCAGCTGGAGGAGCTGCGGGCGATGACCCTGGATGCAATCATGGTCGACGACTTCGATCCAGAAGAGTTGCGCTCAGGGGGTTACGCCGCGCTGCATGGGCATATGGACGCACGCGCCGCGGCTTGATTTTCGATGACCTTCAGAAGTGCAGCGCGACCACCGCGAGCAATGCCGGCAGCGCCTGCACGAAGAAGATGCGCTTGTTGACCGACCACGCGCCATAAAGTCCCGCGACGACAACGCAAACGAGAAAGAACAGCGCGTACTCGCGTGAACCAGTAGCCGCGGCATACACCAACCCGGCGGCAAGGAAGCCGTTGTAAAGGCCCTGGTTGGCAGCCAGCACGCGGGTGGTTTCCGCTTTCTCCGGCGTGTTGCGGAATGTCTTGAGCCCAAGTGGCCGGGTCCACAGGAACATTTCCAATACCAGGAAATACAGGTGCAGTAGCGCAACCAGCACGATCAGGGCCAGCGCGATCATCGACATGGCGTCATCTCCCCGGGAACTCATCCACGTTGGCACGCAGCGAGGCGCTGCGCAATGCCAGCCGCGAGATTTCCGGCGGCACACCCAACCGCATCGGCAGGATGCTGGTGCCGATGCCGGGGCTGACGAACAGGCTGCGCTCGCCAATGACATAAGCGCCTTTGAGCAGGTTCGAATACGGGGCGTACTTGCTCGGAGTCAATATCCCGAATGGGTTGATCTGGCCGCCATGGGTATGGCCGGCAATTGTCAGCGTGGCCTGTGCCGGGATACGTGGCCACAGCGCCGGCTCATGGGTGATCACGATGACCTGCGCATCCGGGGGAATCATGGCGAAGGTCGCACGCACGTCGGGGCGTCCTTCCAGCAGGTCGCCCAAGCCCGCCAGCCAGAAATGGCAAGCGGCTGCGTCGATCGGCAGCGCCATGTTGTCGATCATGTGGACACCCGCGCCGGCGAAGGCGCGCGAAACCAGCGGACCGTTCTTCCACCAGTCGTGGTTGCCCAGCACGGCATAGACCTGCTTGCGCGCGGCCAATGGCTTGAGGTGCTCGGCAATTGTTTCGGCCGGAATATAGGTGCCGGCCAATACACTGAGGATCACGTAATCGCCGGTCATCAACACGATGTCGGCATCGCTTGCGATCAGCCGCGCGACCATGCGGTCGAGCTTGTCCAGGCCATTGCGTGGCGAGCCGGTGTGGGTATCGCTGACTACATCCACGCGAAGGCCATCGCATGAGGCTGGCCAGTTCGACAACGACAGCGTGTAGTCGCGCTCGACCAAGCGTGCCGGCTCGACATAGAAACCGTCCACGCAGACCGTCAGGAAGGCTGCCACGACCAGCCATGCAAGGCGCTGGCGCCAACTCCAACGTTTCCAACGCTGCATCATGAAGCCGTACGCCGATCCAGTGCGTGCTCGTCCGGCAATTTTTCCGCTTCACGCAAGACCTTCCAGGCGCCCAGGGTCATGCAGCCTGCGACCAGCACGCCAGCTCCAAACACGACGCTGGAGCCAAACGCCGACAAGAGCTTGTGCACCCAGACGAAGGTGAGATCACCACCGCGATAGATCACCGTGTCAATCGCCGCGCCGGCCTTGTAGCGCCACTCGCGTCCGACTCGGGTGTAGATGGTTTCGCGTGCCGGCTTGGATAGCGAGAACTCGCTGGCGCGGGTCACCACCTGCACGACAGCGACCATTAGCGGCAGTGGCGATGCAGCGAGCGCGGCGTAGCCGAGCAGGATCG
>JBDSIA010000343.1:0-6882 GCA_039918175.1 Thermomonas sp. | reverse complement strand
GTTGATGCCTGCCGCCTGCAAGCGCGCAAGCGTCTTCGGGAAACAGTCCGGATACAGGATCGCGTCGCCGACGCGCACCGCGTTCGCCGCGTGCTCTTCGTCGGGATCGACCTCGATCACCCGATAGTCGGCGAATGCCGATGCATCGGCAAGCCAGTCTTTGTTGACCAGCAGCGTGTCCTTGGCGATCTGTGTCACTGCGGATTTCAGGTGCAGGCATTCGCGAGTCTTAACGCCTACCACGGAATAGCCATACGGCATCAAAAACTCACTCAGCTGAGCCCTGCCGCCTTCATTGCTCCGCGCGGAAATCCCGACGAATACGCGCTTGCCGATGCGCAGGACATCGCCACCATCCAGCGTGCCCGGCGCTTCGATCCGCAGCAGCGGCCGCAGACTGCCCAGCACTTCATGCACGACATCACCCTCGCCTAGGCGGGATTCGGCACCCGGACGCGTGGCGATGGCAACCTCATCGAACACCACCGCCACGTCTTCGACGAATACTGAATCCGGGAAGTCCGACAGCGCGGGTAGCTCGATGACATCGCAACCAAGCGACTCAAGCGCTCGGCAGTAGGCGGCATGCTGCTTGCCCGCTAACGCGACATCAATCGGGCTTCGCGGTACGAACGAGAGTTCACATCCGGCCAGTGCAGGGCTGACTTCACGGGTAATGGCGGTCCACATGCCTTCATTGTACGGATGCAGTACGACATGGGCATCGGCACGAGCGTCTGGCCGTGAAATCATGTGCACATGCCTGCCATGTCATCCAATCCCAAACGACTTGCCATCATCGGTGGCGGCCCGGCTGGCCTGATGGCCGCCGAGGTCGCGCGCGCAGCAGGCCTTGCGGTCGACCTGTTCGACGCGAAAGGCTCGGTCGGGCGCAAATTCCTGATCGCCGGCAAAGGTGGACTGAACCTCACCCATTCCGAGCCACGCCCTGGTTTCGAGGCGCGTTACCGCGAGCGCGCCGCCGAGGTCGGGCGCTGGCTGGACGATTTCGATGGCGATGCACTGCGCGAATGGGCCCGTGGTTTCGGCATCGAGACCTATGTCGGCACCTCAGGCCGCGTGTTCCCGATGAATCGGAAGGCTGCGCCGTTGCTGCGCGCCTGGGTGCGAAGGCTACGCGAATCGGGCGTTGCCTTTCATGTCCAGCATCGCTGGGTGGGCTGGAGTACAGATGGCGACCTGCGTTTCGATACACCAGACGGCGAACGCCACTTCATCAGCGATGCCGTAGTACTGGCGATGGGCGGCGGCAGCTGGCCGGAACTGGGCTCGGATGGCGCATGGGTCGAGGCGTTGACCGAACGCGGCGTCGATATCGACCCGCTGCAACCAGCCAATTGCGGTTTTGACATTGGCTGGAGCACGCATCTTTCGCAGCACCATGCCGGCGCGCCATTGAAGCCGGTGATTGCGCACTGGCGCGATGCCAATGGCATCGAACATTCCCAACAGGGCGAATGCGTCATCACCGCAACTGGCATCGAAGGCAGTCTGATCTATGCCCTCTCCGCAGACTTGCGCGATGCAATCGCTCGCGATGGCGAAGCCAGTCTTACCCTCGACCTGGTTCCGGGCCGCGCACCGGAACGGCTGCGATGCGATCTCGGCAAGCCCCGCAACGGGCGCAGCCTGAGTGAACACCTGCGTCGTCAGGCCGGCATCACCGGCGTCAAGACGGCACTGCTGCATGAAATCTTGCTCAAGGATCAGCTGCGCGACATGTCTCACGTGGCCTCAGCCCTGAAGCGACTTCCATTGCGTCTGACCGCAGCGCGTCCGATTGCTGAAGCAATCTCAAGCGCCGGCGGCGTGCGCCTGGAGGCACTGGACGATGGCCTGATGCTGCACAACCTGCCCGGCATATTCTGCGCTGGCGAGATGCTCGACTGGGAAGCGCCGACCGGCGGTTACCTGCTTACTGCATGCTTCGCAAGTGGTCTGCGTGCGGGACGTGCGGCGGTGGGGTGGCTAGCTAACGATGGCGAGTCGGCCTTTCGCGTCAACGCCGCGCGTTGAACTCCCGCAACAATTCCCGCGTCACCGCATCCTCGACATCAGCCTCGCCATTCAATGCCGGCAGCAATCGGCTGGCGACCTGTTTGCCAAGCTCAACGCCGAACTGGTCGAAGGCATTGATGCCCCACAACACCGATTGCAGGTACACGCTGTGCTCGTACAGGGCCACCAGCATGCCCAACGATTCGGGCGTCAGCGCATCCAGCAATAGCAGCGTGCTCGGGCGATTGCCCGGGTAATGACGATGTAGGTCGTCACTGGTTTGGCCATTGGCCAGCGCCTCGGTTTGCGCCAGCAGGTTCGCGAGCAACGCCTGATGATTTTCGGCGTGCGCATGATCGGCCTGCAACACGCCGATGAAGTCCGCTGGCACCACCTGGGTGCCCTGGTGCATGGCCTGGAAGAAGCTGTGCTGGGCGTCGGTGCCGGCGCCGCCCCACCAGACCGGGACGGTGTCGGCATCGACCGGCGAACCGTCCAAGCGAACGGACTTGCCCAGGCTTTCCATCACCAACTGCTGCAGGTAGTTCGGTAACAACTTGAGACGTTCGTCGTATGCCAGCACAGCCTGTGTCGCTGCATGCAAGCCGTTGCGGTTCCAGACCGCGGTCAATGCGTGCCAAACCACCAGGTTATGGCGCAAGGGCGCGGATGCGGCATGCACATCCATTGCTGCCGCCCCGGCCAGCAACTGTTCGAAGCGGTCCATGCCCAGCCCCAGCGCAATCGAAAAACCCACCGCAGACCACAACGAATAGCGTCCACCCACCCAGTCCCACATCGGCAGAGTGCGTTCCGGCGGAATCCCGAACGCGGCCACGCGGTCCAGGTTGCTGCTGACCGCGAACAAGCGAGAATCATCGCCCAGCCACGCGCGGACAATGCCGCCATTGAGCAGGGTCTCCTGGGTGCCAAAGGTCTTGGAAATGACGATGGCAGCGGTGCGAGCAGGATCCAGCCGGGCCAGTACGCGCCGTGCGGCATTGCCATCGACATTGGAGATGAAATGCACGTGGAAGCGCGCATCCGGCAACGCAAGCGCATCGACCATCAAGCGCGGACCCAGGTCCGAACCACCGATACCGATACTGACGATGTCGGTGACATCGGAGGTGGCCAGCGTGTCGATCATCGCGCGCATGCGCCCGCGCGCGGCAAGCGCCTGCGCATATGCATCGCGTGCAATTGAAGTCGTTGGAGCTTCGCCTCGCAATGCGGAGTGCAGTGCGGCGCGGCCTTCGGTGGGATTGACCACGTCGCCGTCGATCAGGCGCTGCATCGCTGCTGGTAGACACGCGTCTGCTGCTATCGCGAACAATGCGTCCAGCGCCTGCCGGTCATAGCGCTGGCGGGCGAAACTGGCGTATAGCGGACCGACCCGCAACGCGAATTCGTTCGCGCGACGCGGATCGTCATCGATCAAGTTGGAAATCGTGCTTCCCGTCAGCCGTGCTGCGTGTGCCTCAAGGCTGGCCAGGCGCCCGCTCATGCGGCCTGTTTGGGCATCGAATGATTTGTATGGGTCAAGGCATTGTCACGATCCACATACACCAAGGTCGGCCTGTAGATGGCCGCTTCGGCTTCTTCGCAATGTCCGTAGGCGCAAATGATGACCAGGTCACCAGGTTCCGCCTGGTGCGCGGCAGCACCGTTGACCGAGATCACCCCACTGCCTTCCTCGCCACGGATCGCGTAGGTCGAGAAGCGCTTGCCGTTGTTGACGTTGTAGATGTCGATGCGTTCGTACTGGCGGATCCCGGATATATCCAGCAAGCGGCCATCGATCGCACACGAACCTTCGTAGTGAAGTTCGGCATGGGTCACGGTAGCGCGGTGGATCTTGGCTTTGAGCAGGGTCAGTTGCATCGATGGCTCCAGCAGGCGGCCCGGGTCAGCACCTGTCAGGGGTCAGTATAAATGCGATATTCCGCACTGCAACATCACGAGTTCAGGTTCAACCAGCGCGCAGTCAGCTGGCATCGAATTCGAGATTGTCGATCAGCCGCGTGCTGCCCAGCCGCGCAGCGATCAATGCAACCAGCACACAGTCATCGCCGTCTTCCGGTGCGCTGAAATCCGGGCGCCGCAGGACGGCGTAGTCCGGCACGAAGCCTGCAGCGCGCAAGACGTGATCCGCCAGTTCCTCGATTCCCGCGCGCGGCATCCCCTCGCGCCATGCATCGCGCATCGACTGCAGCACGCGATGGAGGGTTGGCGCGATGGCGCGCTGCGGCGGCGTCAGGTACTGGTTGCGCGAGCTCATCGCCAATCCGTCCGCTTCGCGCAGGGTGTCGCCGGCCACGATCTCGATCGAAAATGCGAGGTCCTGCACCAGGTAACGGATCACCGCGAGCTGCTGGTAGTCCTTGCGACCAAACACCGCAACGTCCGCCTGCACCTGATTGAACAGGCGCGCGACCACGGTGGCCACGCCATCGAAATGGCCAGGCCTGGACGCGCCATCAAGGGTGTCGGTGATGCCGGGTACATGCATCTGCACGGCATGGTCGGCGCCATACGGGTACATCGTCTTGACAGACGGCAACCACAGCGCGTCGCAGCCTGCAGCTTGCAGGCCTTTTGCATCGGCCTCGGGTGTGCGCGGATAGCGGCCGAAATCCTCGTTCGGACCGAATTGGGTGGGATTTACGAAGACGCTGGCGACGACCTTGTCGGTATGCCGGCGCGCCAGTTGGATCAAAGAGAAGTGACCTGCATGCAGGTTGCCCATGGTCGGCACGAAAGCGACGCGCAGCCCATCACGTTTCCATCCAGCGACGCACGCGCGCAGGGCATCCAGTTGGTCGAGGATCTCGATCACGCAGATTCAATCATGAGGATGCAGCCGACAAGACCGTCTCACGAATAACTGTGTTCGGGGGTGGGGAAGCTGCCGCCCTGCACCGCATCGGCGAACGCGCGAACCGCCCCGGCAACCGAGCCGCCATCCGCCAGGAAATCCTTGACGAACTTCGGCTTGCGATGCCCGGTGTCCAGTCCCAGCAGGTCGTGCAGAACCAACACCTGACCATCGCAACCGGCACCGGCGCCAATCCCAATCGTCGGGATCGAGCTGGCCGCGGTGATCGCGGTGGCGAGCGCCGCGGGCACGCCTTCCAGCACCAGCAACGATGCGCCGGCATCCGCAACAGCGAGCGCGTCGTCACGGAGTTTCGCCGCAGCGGCATCCTCGCGGCCCTGCACCTTGAAGCCGCCCAGACGATGCACCGATTGCGGGGTCAGACCCAGGTGCGCACACACCGGGATCTCGCGCTCGACCAGGTGACGGATGGTGTCGAGCTTGTGGCCAGCGCCTTCCAGCTTGACCATGCTGGCGCCGGCCTGAATGAAGCGCACCGCAGCGGCATGCGCTTGGTGCGGCGAGCCGTCCGACCCGAACGGAAAATCAGCGATCTTGAGGGCGTGGCGGGCGCCGCGGGCAACATTGGCGGTGTGATAAACGATGTCGTCGACCGTGACCGGCAGCGTGGACGCATGACCCTGCACCACCATGCCTAGCGAGTCGCCGATCAGGATCACATCGCAACCGCTGTCGTCCAGCACCCGCGCAAAGCTGGCGTCGTAGCAGGTCAGCATGACCAGCTTTCGACCTTCAGCGCGCGCCGCCGCCAACATCGGCACCGTCCAGGTTTTTTGCGCTGCGGTCATCGTCGGCTCCATGGCACGGACACTAAGGTAGCGCTTGTATGCCGTCGCTCGCCATCGCGGCCGCCAATTCGCCCACCAGGCCAACACCGGGAATGGACAGTTCGGGCGCGATGTCCGCCAGCGGCAACATGGCGAATGCGCGCTCGTGCAGGTGCGGATGCGGCACCTGCAGGCCGGGCTCATCGATCACTTCGTCGCCGAACAGCAGCAGATCCAGGTCCAGCGTGCGCGGCCCCCAACGTTCGCCGGGGCTGCGGATTCGGCCAAAATTTCGCTCGACCGCAAGCAGGCGATCCAACAATACGCGCGCGCCAAGCCCGGTTTCGAGCAGCACCGCCGCATTGATGAAATCCGGTTGCTCGACCTGCCCCCAGGCAGGCGTGCGGTACAGTTTGGATGCGCGCAGTACCCGCGTTTCCGGCAACAGATCCAACACGACGATGGCGTCAAGCACGCTGGCCCGCGCATCGCCCAGGTTCGCGCCCAAGCCGATCGCTGCCTTGGTCATGCAGATTCGGGGCTTTTTGCGCCGTTGCGACGGCGGCGCCGACGCTTGCGCGGGGCGCCTGGCTCACCATCTTCAGTTGCTTCGTCACTTGCTTGTTCGATTGCATCGTCGATCGCTTCGTCCACAGCCGTCTGCTCGTGACCGCCGACGATCCCTGCTTCGGACGGATTGAGCTGGGCCTCGCGCCAAAATGCCACATCATCCGCATGGGTATTGGATGCTGACAGCCGCAATTCGAGGAAGTCGAAGGCTGCGCGGAAACGCGGATGCGCAAGCAGGCGCGTCACCCGCTTGGGCTGGCGCAGCGAGAATCGCGGTTGCAGCAGCCAGATTTCCTGCATCGGCAGCGAGAATCGGCGCGGCAACGCGGTACGCGCGACCTGGTGCAAGGTCACCCGATCGGCGGCGCGGCGTTGTGCCTCCACCGCATGCACGCCCTGCGCCTGCAGTAGCGCCAGCGACCGACAGTAAGCGGGCCACAGCAACACCGCATACAGGAAAGCCGGCGAAACCGGCTGGTCCGCGGCGACACGGCGATCGGTATTGCCCAGGCCATCGAGGAGCATCCGCCGCAACGCACCCGACCGGTTGGATGCCAGCGCCTGCGCGGTTTCCGGCAGCAGCGCCGGCAACAACCCGTTGGTCTCGAGCATCTCGAAACTGGCCAC
>JBDSIA010000342.1:0-4391 GCA_039918175.1 Thermomonas sp. | reverse complement strand
TCGGCATCGAAGCCGACCAGTGCGATGCCGTTGGGTGCGCATCTCACGCTTGTCTCATTGTGCTGCGCGCAACGGGGGATCCAATGGCTTCAACCCCATCGCCGCGCGATAGCGTGCATGCAACATCTGCACCTTGGCCACGTACTCGCGGGTTTCCACGTACGGCGGCGGACCGCCATACTTCTTCACTGTGCCAACCCCTGCGTTGTAGGCAGCCACCGCCAGCCCCACGTCCCCCTTGTAGCGTCGCAGCAGGTCGCGCAACAGGGTCGCGCCGGCTTCGATCGACTGTTTCGGCGAGAACGGATCGCTTACCCCGTATTCCTGCTGCACCAAGGGCATCAACTGCATGATCCCTTGCGCACCCTTCGGCGAAACTGCATCGGCATCAAAACCACTTTCGGCATGGGCAATCGCCCGCAGTAATGCATCGTCCAGCTTGCGCGTCTTGGCGGCATCGCGAAATTCGCGTGCATGCACATTGAGCCTGGGCTTGCCGAGCGCGCCCAAGCCAACATGCGCCGGTGAGGCTGCTGGCGTGGCCACCGTGAATGCCAGGAACTTGCGCGCGCCGGGAAGTTTGCGGGTGCCGTAGACCAGCTTGCCGTCCTGCTCCCGCTCATACAACGTGCCACTGAACACGCCAAGCTCCCCCCACAGGTTTGGCACCTTGCCTGCATCGTCGTCGATAGTCTTCGCCTCGCAGCGGCTTCCGGGTTCGGGTGCAGTGGACAGGCTCACAGTGCCATCCCGCACGCAGCGATAGACCGTACGCGCCTGCGCCATCCCCGCGCACACGAGCCAGAGAATGGCTGCGGCCATCAGGGGTGTCCGGCTGGGCATGGCGTCGATTGTGGACACAATGAACTAGGCGAAGCTGCCGTTACATCGTGCTGCGGGCCACCGCAGCGGCACTAACACCGACCATGTCCTCGCGATTGCAGGCATCGCCATTTCACTCGCGGCTCAGGCCGGCTTGCCCATGAAATCCATCTTGCCGAGCGCTACTCCGGATTGGCGCAGGATCGCGTACGCAGTGGTGCAGTGGAAGAACAGGTTCGGCAGCACGAACTGCAGCAGGAAATCCTGCCCGCTGAAACGCAGCTCCAAGTCATTACGCATCTTCAGCATGATCTCGCGGGTTTCGCTGCCGTCGATCTGTTCGGTCGTGTAAGACCTGACGTTGTCGCTGGCGCGATCGATGCGCGCATACAGGCCTGCGAAATCGGTTTCGTCATCGGCCACGGACTCCGGTTCGACGCCAGCCAGCCGCGCGCACCCGCGCATCGCCATGTCGCAGGCGATCTGCACCTGCCGCACCAGCGGCAGCATGTCGGGGGTCAGGCGCGCCTGGACCAGCAGCGCGGGGTCGAAGCCGCGCGCAATCGCGTGCGCCTCGCCCAACTCCAGCACGTGCTTGAAGTTGGACAATGTGCGAATGAACACGGGAACGGAAGCCTGGTGCATGGAAAGGGTCATGGCGATCCTACGCAAGTCGGGAACGAAGAAGTCTAGCCCCATGTGTCGGCAACTGCGGGCAAGGCGAGGATGGAGTGCAACTGGCGACTTCCGGATGCCGCATCCAACCTCATTTCTGGTACGTATCTGTGCCATGGGTGCTTTGTGTCAGCATTGCATGCCGCTGGCCCCTGATTCACCACTTTGGAAACCGCATGTTGTCGACGACCACAGCCCCCGTTTTCGCAGTGACGAAAGCGCTCTCAGACGTCGCTAGTGTCTTGCCTGCCGCCCTGCCACGCCTGTTTGCCATCGTAATGCTGGCCTTGGGCATCTGCATGTCGGCCCATGCTGGCGACATTGCGGTTGCAAGGCCCACATCAACTGTCGCAGGCACCTCGAAGATCGGCGTGGTTGAGGCCGGGATCGAATACCACTCGCTCAGCGCCGACCTCGGCGAGTGGAAAGGTGGCTATGTTCGCGGAATCTGGTTCGCATCACCGAAGTCGGTGGTGAACTATGAACTTGTCGATACCCGGCGCTTCGGTGCTCACGGACGCTATGCCTCGATCGGACTGACCCAGACCCTGGATGACCGCTGGTATGCATCAGCCGCCCTGGGAGCGGGCAACGGCGCGTTCTTTTTCCCGGACTGGCGGGTGGATGTGGCGGTCAATCGCAAATGGGGTGCGGACCGGTCGCTGATCACCACGCTCGGCTTCACCCAGTACAACGCGCCAGATGGGCATGTGGATCGAACCGCCTTGCTTGGCCTGACCTGGTACGCCCCAGGCAAGTGGGTGCTGGAAGGCGGCTGGAGACCAAACCGAAGCTCGCCCGGCGCCGTGCACTCCACGTCCGGCTATCTCGCCGGCACTTGGGGCGAGGAAGGGCGGCAGTACGTCTCGCTGCGCCACGAGCGCGGCCGGGAGGCCTACCAGACCATCGGCGCCGACATCCTGCTGGTCGACTTTCCCAGTCGTGTGTCCTCGCTGACATGGCGACGTTGGCTGACCTCACGTTGCGGTTTCAACCTGCGCGCCGAGCGCTATGACAACCCCAGTTATCGGCGCAACGGGATGGAGTTGGGAGGGTTCTGTGGGTTCTGAACCTGCGGTCACAGAATTGCCCGACGATGTGATTTTCGATGCGTTACGCAAGCGCGGATTCCGCGGCACGCCGATTCTGCAGCACCGCGCACTGGCATGGCAACGGATCAAACCACTGACTGTGGTGCTGGCCGTACTGGTGGCGGCAGGCACCGATGCCGTGCTGCTTTTCGGCGCTGGCCAACTGAGCAGCATCTGGCACCAGATACTGGATTTCTGGCTCACCCCCTTGCTGGGGACCGACGTGGTGACGCTGGTGCCCCGACAGGTGTTGCCCGGGTGGTCGATGCTGCTGCCCGACGTGGCCCTGCGCGCGGGCGCACCCAGCGGCATCCAGTGGACCATCGCGTTGCTGGGCGGCATCACCGTTGCATTGGTAAGCTTTTTGCTGCCGTTCCGCGCCAAGCCGTTGGCCTACCTGCTGCGTCTGATCGCGTTGATCCAACTTAGCGCCAACCTCTACTTCTACGTGAGTCCGGGCGCCTTCCCCTATTCATTGCGGGACCATGTCACCACGCTGTTTTCTGGCAGCTATGTGCTGATGTTGCTGGTGCCATGGATCCTCGCGATGACATTTTTCCCGTTCGACCTGCGCTGGTACCGAAAGCTTGCCCTGTTGGTGATTTGCGTGGTGTTCTTCGGACTGTTCGCACCGGTCTGGCTGGCCTTGCACGCCTGGATCATCCATAGCGCTTCACTGGTGGTGCAGCCAACCCTGTACCTGCTGTTTGGTTATCCCATCCAGATCTTCCTGTTCGTATGCCTGTATGGCTGGGGCATGAGCTGGCCGGCCAAAGTCAAATGACGCCGCTGGTCGCGCTGCTCACCACTCTCGTCTCCGTCATCCTGGCGGCGATCGTGGTGTATGCCGCCCGCCATTACGTGTTCGCCATGGTCCGCGTCTTTACCCCAAGCAATGACCTCTACTGCGACATCGAGGATGCGGATTGGCCCACGGTCACCGTCCAGATCGCCGCGCACAACGAAGAGGACGTGATCGCGCACTGCATCGAAGCACTGCTGCATTCCAGCTACCCACGCGACCGGCTGGTGCTGATGCCGGTGAACGACCGGTCCAGCGACCGCACCCGCGAAATCATCGACGACTATGTCGGGCGCAATCCGGGCCGGATCACGCCATTCCACCGCACCGCCGGCAAGCCGGGCAAGGCAGCCGCACTCAAGGATGCGTTCGAGCATGTCCAGACTGAGCTGCTGGTGGTGTTCGACGCGGACTACATTCCGTCACGCGGGCTGGTGAAGCGGTTGGTCGCGCCTTTCTTCGATCCTGAAGTCGGTGCCGTGATGGGACGCGTGGTGCCGTTGAATGCCGGGCGCAACCTGCTGACCCGGCTGCTGGAGATCGAACGCTCAGGCGGCTATCAGGTCAATCAGCAGGCTCGCCAGCAACTCGGGCTGGTACCGCAGTACGGTGGCACGACTGGCGGCCTGCGCGTGAGTGCGTTGCACGGCATTGGCGGCTGGCATGACGACACCCTGGCGGAGGACACCGACGTCACCTACCGGCTGCTACTCGCAGGCTGGAACACGGCATACCAGAACCGCGCAGAATGCTACGAGGAAGTCCCGGAGACCTGGCGGTCGCGCATCCGCCAGATCAAGCGCTGGGCAAAAGGCCATAACCAGGCGCTGCGTCGGCATCTGTGGGCATTGTTGCGAAGTCCGCAGGTGAACCTGCGGGAAAAAATCGATGGCACGCTGTTGCTCGGGGTGTATGTGATGGCGCCCCTGCTTCTGGTGGCCTGGGTCATCCTGGTCACCTTGTATTACCTGGGACAGCTGGTGTTCGCCGATGCGGTGCTT
>JBDSIA010000341.1:0-1750 GCA_039918175.1 Thermomonas sp. | reverse complement strand
GCTGGAACGCGGATGCGCTGGATCCGAATCGCTGCTTCCACGAAGACAGCCCGGCGCAGGAATCGTCAGCCTTGATGCGGCTGCTCGCGCCGCTTGGCAACCGCGTGCTGATGCACATCGACCTGCACGAAACCACCGACAGTGACGAGTCAGAATTCCGTCCGGCGCTGGCTGCACGTGATGGCAAGCCGTTCGAGCCCGGCCTGATTCCCGACGGGTTCTATCTGGTCGACGACAGTCAAGCCCCGCAACCCGGATTCCAGCAGGCGATGATCGATGCAGTCGCCAACGTCACCCACATCGCACCGGCTGACGCGAGCGGCGAAATCATCGGCTCCCCAGTCGTCGCGCCCGGTGTCATCGAATACGCGCTAAAGCCGCTGGGCTTGTGCGCCGGGGTCACCAGTGCCCGCTACAAGACCACCACCGAGGTTTATCCGGACAGCCCACGCGCGACGCCGCAACAATGTAACGATGCGCAGGTGGCGGCGGTGCGCGCTGGCATCGAGTACGCATTGGCGCATCGTTAGGCGCACTAGTCGCTGGAGCGATGTGAAAAAATTCCCGGTGAAACGGCTCGGCTAGAACCGTTCACCCACCGGCAGGTATCGCCATTGCCCTGGCGGCATCGCGCCCTCGGGGCCCTTGCCGATCGGCACCTTGCCGATCCGCAGGCGGCGTATCGCCACGACATCAAGTCCGACCTGCGCGCACATGTCGCGCAACTGCCCGCCTTGCACGCCCTTGATCGCCATGCGCAGGCGGATTTCGTTTTGCCAGCTGACCTTGCAAGGCGGCAGCGCGCGGCCGTTGTAGTGCAGCCCATGGTTGAGCTTGCGCAAGCCGTAGGGTGCGATCTCGCCGCTGACTTCGACCAGGTATTCGTGCTCGATCTCGTCGCCGTCCTCGCTCAGGCGGCGCCACACCCGACCGTCCTGGCTCAATACCATCAAGCCGGTGGCCTCGGCATCCAGCGGGACCAGTGGCGTCAGGCGATGGAAATGGCGCTGCAGCGGACGGATACCGGACGGGTCATCGGCCCATTGCGTTTCCGGCGTCACCAGCGCCGCAGCGGGATTCGCGCCGCTGATCGCATCGAAGCCGGCAGGCTTGTGCAGCAGGATGGTCGCCGGTTCCACCGGTTCCAGGCGCGCGCCGCCGTGCAGCTCGACCAGCTCGACAGTGACCGGATGTTGCGGCGCTTCGACCACGACGCCGTCGACGGTCACCCAGCCATTCCGGATGTAATGCTCCGCGTCATCGCGCGAACAGCCGAACAGTTTGGCAACACGATGGTTGAGGCGGATCGGTTCGGGGGTAATGTCGGGCATCGGACAAGCTAGTGGGCTAGGCAGGCAGTGTAGCGGCCCGTCACTCCATCCACGGATTGCGCAGCGGTGCCACCGCTTTTTTTGGATCGCCTGCCAGTGCCGCGACCTGCCGCTGCAACGCGGCCCGGGTCAATGGATCCAGTTGACTGTCCGCAGTGACCAGCAGGCGCTGGTAGGTCTTGAGTGCGGCATCGCGGTCGCCCATGCGCAGGCGCGCGTTGGCAAGTTCGACACCGGCGCCGACATGGTAGGGCAGCTGTACGTTGACCTCGGTGAGCCTTGCGGCAACCAATGGCCAGTCCTGCTTGCCATCGCGATAGATGAATTCCATCACCCGGTTGTAGACGCTGCGCGCGCGGGAATCGGGCAAATGCAGGGTGCCATGCCAGACCTCAACATTGCCCATGCGCTTGACCAGC
>JBDSIA010000340.1:0-2145 GCA_039918175.1 Thermomonas sp. | reverse complement strand
CTCGTCACCGGAGTTGGTGGGCTCACCGGTGATCGACACATCGTGCCGGAACTTGGCGCCGTCGGTGACATGCAGATCGAGTTCCACCAGTGGGTCCCAGCCATTGACCAGGCCGAGCAGGGCCTGCATCTCGGGCGTATCGGCTTTCACGTAATCGCGGTTGAGGTTATAGCGCTGCGCGGTGACGCGAAACCCCATCTGCTCGGGACCGCGCTGGTTCGGGCGGTTCCACGCGCGGAAGTTTTCATGCCCATCCACGTTGAACACCGGCACCAACAGCAGCACGGTCTTGTCGAGCACACCTTGACCGACCTTGCCTTCCAGCAGGTCGCGGACCAGCCAGAAACCGGCATCCTTGCCGTCGATCTCGCCGGCATGGATGCCGCCTTGCACCAGAACCACAGGCAGGCTTTGCGACCTCGCGGCCCGGGCATCCAGCGCACCACTGGTCGACACCGCCATCGCCTTCATCGGCCGGCCTTCCGGGGTGATGCCGAAATCAAAACAACGCACCGACTGTGGATAGGCCTTGGCGAAGGCCTCGCATAGCGCGATGACCTCCTCGTAGCGACCGGTCCTGGTGAAGCCGGAACGCTCGGAGATCGTGCTCAGCGGTGTATCCGCCGCCGCAGCGCCGAAGGTGCAGGCGAGCAGGGTGGCAAGCAGCAGGGTGCGGCGCATGGATGGACTCCGTCAGCGAATGGCGATTCAACAAGGCGATTCAACAAGGGAATGGTAACCGGGCGTTGGCCACGCGGGGAGCGACCATCGTCATGCGTCCGCATGCGGTGTCGCATGCGAGAATCCGCCATCGCTCGATACCCCGGGAATCCGCAAATGACCACGATCTTGTATTACGCTCCCGGCGCTGCCAGCTTGCTGGTGCATTGGGTGCTGATCGAAACTGGCGTCCCGCACCAACTGCAACTGGTCGATACTGCGGCCAAGGCGCAAAAAACGCCCGAATATCTGGCCCTGAACCCGAACGGCGTGGTGCCGACGCTGGTGATCGATGGTTCGCCGCAGTACGAAGCCGCGGCGATGACGATGTTGTTGGCCGAGCGCCACCCGCATGCGAATCTGGCGCCGGCATTCGATGATCCGCGCCGCGCCGACTACCTGCAGTGGATGTTCAATCTGGCCAACATGGTGCAGCCGCTGTTCCGCCAATGGTGGTATCCGCATGAGCCGGCGGGTGAAGCGAATACCGATGCGGTCCGCCAGCATTGCGCTGCGCGCGTCGAAGCGCAGTGGCAACGGATCGAAGACCATCTCGCAGGAAACGGGCCGTACCTGCTTGGCGAGGCGGCCAGCATCGCGGATTTCTATCTGACCATGCTGATGCGCTGGTCGCGTGACATGCCGAAACCTGCGATCCAGTGGCCCCATCTCGCGGCCCTCGCGCAGCGCATGAAGGCGCGACCATCGTTCGCCGAACTGTATGCACGCGAGGGCCTGACCGAGTGGGCTTGACGCAACTGGCATGGGTTAGGCTTGCGTTTCCGCGACGCCTGAGCCAAGTATGACCACGACCGTGATCGCAACGGACCCGAACGCCCGCCTGCCCCGGCAGATCCCGTACATCATCGGTAACGAGGCCTGCGAGCGCTTCAGTTTCTACGGGATGCGCAACATCCTGGTGCAGTTCCTGATCAGCAGCGTGATCCTGGCCTACATTCCGGAAGGCCAGCGCGAAGGCGCGGCCAAGGATGTATTCCACAGCTTCGTGATTGGCGTGTACTTCTTCCCGTTGCTGGGCGGCTGGCTGTCGGATCGGTTCTTCGGCAAGTACAACACCGTATTGTGGTTCTCGCTCATTTATTGCGCCGGACACGCCTGTCTGGCGATGTTCGAGGACAATCGCAACGGCTTCTACACCGGCTTGTTCCTGATCGCCCTGGGATCCGGTGGGATCAAACCATTGGTGGTGAGTTTCTGCGGCGACCAGTTCACGAGCGCCAACAAGCATCTGGCCAAGATCGTGTTCGATGCGTTCTATTGGACGATCAATTTCGGCAGCTTCTTCGCCTCGCTGCTGATGCCAAGGCTGCTGCGCGAATACGGCCCGTCCGTGGCGTTCGCGATTCCGGGCATCCTGATGGGCATCGCGACGATCATTTTCTGGGTCGGGCGCAAGCAATATGT
>JBDSIA010000339.1:0-2113 GCA_039918175.1 Thermomonas sp. | reverse complement strand
CGCAAGCGCCGGAAGCTGGTGCATGCGGCGCAAGTATTCCTGATGCAAAACCCACGGTATGCGCAGGCCGCCTGCCGCTTCGATGTGGTTGATGCCAGCGGCGATCCGGTAGCTCCGCGCCTACAATGGGTACGCGATGCCTTCCGCGCGGATGATTGCTGACAGGGAAAATCCTGGGGCCGGGGCGCGACATGGCGAGTTATCCGTAACGCCCATATCGCATATCTCCTGCAGGTTCAGCCGAAATGGACCCACCCCGCCGCGGGCGCTGACCAGGCGCCTTCAGCCGTCCGCGCCGTCACGCCCGGCGTTGCGACGATCATGCCAATCGGCGTGAGATCCACTTCCAAGTCCCGCGATGCAGCCTTGATCGCGGCGCGCGCATCCGGCGATGCGGTGAAACATAGCTCGTAGTCGTCGCCGCCGGTCGCTTGCAGGTCTTGACGCATTGCGCGATCAAATGCCGAGCGCAGCGCTGCTGAGGCCGGCAACGCATCGATATCGACTGCCGCCCCCACGGCGCTTGCCGTGCACACATGACCGAGGTCGGCGAGCAGGCCGTCGGATACATCGATGCAGGCATGTGCAATCGCGCGCAGCGACTTGCCCAAGGCGATCCGAGCCGCTGGGCGGTCGAGCCGCGCTCGCAAGGCCACATCAACGGCCTCGCCGGTTTTCCATTGTTCCAACGCACCGGCCGCATCTCCCAGCGTGCCGCTAACCCAGATATCGTCGCCGATGCGTGCCGCGTCGCGGCGAAGGGCGGTGCCCGCTTCCACCAGGCCATGCACGGTGACGCAAACGGACAATGGGCCGCGCGTGGTATCGCCGCCGACCAGGGCGACATCATGCTGCCTGGCAAGCATCAGAAAGCCATCCAAGAACCCGTCGACGAAGGCGGTATCTGCCTGCGGCATCGACAGCGACAGGGTGCACCACGCAGGTGTCGCGCCCATCGCCGCCAGGTCGGACAGGTTTACCGCCAGCGCCTTCCAGCCGATATCGGAAGGCACGGTGTCTTCAGGAAAATGCACGCCGACATTGAGCGTGTCCATCGCGATGACCAGTTGCTGGCCGGCAGGTACCTTCAACAGTGCGGCATCGTCGCCGATACCCAGCACGACGTCATTGCGCAGGGTTCCTGCCACGTTTTGAACCCGCGCTTGGATGCGGGCAATCAGGTCGAATTCACCGGCGCTCACGAGGACAGATGCGCTCAGCGCCCGCGCGGTGCCTGCGCTTCGGCGCTTCGCAACACCAGCGCGGCCTTGTCGAGGACACCGTTGACGTAGGTATGCCCATGCTCGGAGCCGAAGCGCTTGGTCGAATCGATTGCTTCATTGATCACCACCCGGTACGGCACGTCGGGCCGGTGCATCAGTTCATACGCGGCGATCCGCAACGCGGCGCGTTCGATCATGTCGACTTCCTCAACCGTCCTGTCCAGGTGACCTGCAAGCGCGGCATCGAGTTCGCCGACATGCCGCAGCACGCCTCGCACCAAGTCCTCGAAGTACTCGAGATCGGCGACTTCATGCGCCTGCTCGTGGGCGAACTCGGCGAGCAAAGCTTGTTCATCAGGGCGGTTCAGTTGCCAGGCATAAATCGCCTGCAACGCGCGTCGGCGCGAGCGCGAACGCGCCACCGGGTCGATGCCATCTTGCCTGTGCCGGTTCATCGAAAATTTCCTTGTGCGTGCAGTTTTTGCGTCAGGTCGGCCATTTCAATCGCGACCAGCGCCGCTTCTTCGCCCTTGTTGCCGTGGCTGCCACCGGCACGCGCAGCGGCATCCTCGAAACGTTCGACCGCCAGCACGCCATTGATCACCGGCACGCCAGTCTCCAGCGCGACTCGCATCAAGCCTTCAGACGCGCCATCGGCCACATGCTCGTAATGGCGGGTATCACCGCGCACCACGCAACCGAGCGCGACCAGCGCTGCATGTCGACCGGCTTCGGCCAGGATCCGAGCGGCCATCGGCAGTTCCCATGCACCGGGCACGCGGACCACGTCGAGAGCGCCTTCGCCTACGCCATTGGCCGCGAAGGTCTGGCGCGCGGCGGCCACCAGCGTATCGGTGATGCGCGGGTTCCA
Source organism: Thermomonas sp. (assembly GCA_039918175.1). Taxonomy (GTDB): domain Bacteria; phylum Pseudomonadota; class Gammaproteobacteria; order Xanthomonadales; family Xanthomonadaceae; genus Thermomonas. Next base: position 19 of record JBDSIA010000339.1, on the reverse strand, counting down.
GCGGCTGGCGATGATCGCG
>JBDSIA010000338.1:0-5300 GCA_039918175.1 Thermomonas sp. | reverse complement strand
GGCATGTCAGTTGGCCTCCACTTGCTTGTTGGCCATCAGCGCCGTGAATCGATCGAATAGCGATGCCACGTCGTGAGGACCCGGCGAGGCTTCCGGATGTCCCTGGAAACTGAAGGCCGGCGCATCGGTCAGGGCGATGCCTTGGTTGGTTTCGTCGAACAGCGAGCGGTGGGTGACCCGCGCATTGGCCGGCAGGCTGGCTTCGTCGATGCAAAAGCCGTGGTTTTGCGAGGTGATCATCACTTTGCCGGTATCCAGGTCGATCACCGGGTGGTTCGCGCCGTGATGGCCGTGAGGCATTTTCATGGTCTTCGCGCCGACCGCAAGGCCAAGCAACTGGTGGCCGAGGCAGATCCCGTAAATCGGAATCTTCGCGGCCAGCAGTTCGCGGATCGCGGCGATTGCGTAGTCGCACGGGGCGGGATCGCCGGGGCCGTTGGACAGGAACACGCCATCGGGTTGCATCGCCAACACCTCGGAGGCAGGCGTCTGCGCGGGCACCACGCTCACTGCGCAACCTCGCTCGGCAAGCATGCGCAGGATGTTCTGTTTCACCCCAAAATCGTAGGCCACGACCTTGAACTTCGCGTCTGCACGCACCCACTCACCAGTATCGAGGTCGAGCTGACCGTCACGCCATTCATAGGCTTTCGTGGTGCTGACCACCTTGGCCAGATCCATGCCGGCCAAACCGGGAAACTTGCGTGCAGCTTCGATCGCCTTGTCGACATCGAGTTGTTCGCCAGGTGCCGCACCCGCCAGCAAGGCGCCGTTCTGGGAGCCGCGATCACGCAGCATCCGGGTCAGCTTGCGGGTGTCGATCTCGGCGATCGCAACAATGCCGCGCACCTGCAGCCATTCCGGCAGCGCGATCTGGTTGCGCCAGTTGCTGGGGCGGCGCGGTACGTCGCGCACGATCAGCCCGGCAGCCCAGGCCTTGCCGGCCTCGTCATCATGGTCTGTGCAACCGGTATTGCCGATGTGCGGATAGGTCAGGGTCACCAACTGCCGCGCGTAGGACGGATCGGTGAGGATTTCCTGGTAGCCGGTCATGGCGGTGTTGAACACGACTTCGCCCACGGACATGCCGGGTGCGCCCACGGAACGGCCCTCGAAGACGGTGCCGTCTTCAAGTGCGAGGAGTGCGGGTATGGTCAAGAGTGTCGCCCTGCGTCAGGTTGCAAGGAAGCGCCGAAGCGGTCTGCACCGGTTCGGAGCGATGGGGATCAGGCGAGCGGGAATTGTACGCGTCGTGGCGGCAAAAAAAAACGCCCGGCCGAGGCCGGGCGTCACAGGTCTCACGCAATCAGTGGCCGAGACTGGGCCGGAACGCAGTCATGAGGTCTTGCATGCGGATGCTCTGGTCAGTCGAGAACTCGACCATGCAGGCATCGTCGGTGTAATCCATGAAGTTCAAGATCGGGTCCACCCCAGCCGCCCTGGCACATGAATCGCGGCCTGTCGGACACCCGAATGCAGCGCTCCGCTCGGCCGGCGTATCCGCCACCGAGTCGCCGCTTCCGTTACATCCGCCTTGGAACGTGTGATACAGCCCCAGGTAATGGCCGACTTCATGTGTGCCAGTGTCGCCGAGGTCGTACGGGGCTGCGTTCCCACCCGGAAGCGATTGGTCAAGCAACACGACGCCGTGCATGGAGCTTGACTCCGCGTAGCTGTCGGGGAAACGGGCATAGCCCAGAATGCCCTGCCCCGGGCTGCAGGTATAGATATTGAGGTTGTGCGCGGGGTCGATCGCAAGTGCATTCTTCATCTGCGATTCGGTCGAACTTGATTCGCACGTCGAATACCAACCGGGATTGTTGGTCTTGTCCGTTCCGGCCAGCACGAAGCTGAAACCACGCCCTGCGTACGCGTTGTTGAGGACCGTGATCTGGCTGCTGATCATGTTGCTGCTCACGTCACCGGTGCTGCCGCTGGTGATGACATGCATCCGCACCGGAATAGTGATTGGCGTCCATGTGCCGCCAGTTCCGCCGCCACCTCCGCCGCCGCCAGGCTTGCCCTTGGAGCCACTTGTCCTGGCACTGTTGCGCAAGTTGGCCCTACTGCGCAATAACGCATCGATGGCATCGACACGGGCCGGATCCACGTCCTTCACGCCGCAGCGCAAACCGTCAACCTTGTGGCCCTTGTGGGCGTCGAAGAACCTGACATTGGGCTTGTCCACATGCCGGACCACTTCGTCCTGCCCTTGGCGGGCGGTGGCGGACGGAACAAGCATGGTGGCGGCAACAGCGGCGGCAAGCGCCAATGCGATTCGGGTGCGCATACAGAAAGCTCCAGGAATCCGCCGAATGTGACGGAATTCGCAGTTTCCCAGATTTTTGCCCAGATGGCATGACGCGCCGCATCACACGGGGTGAATGCGCTCAACCCAGCAAGTCACGAATCCGGTAGCTGCATGCCGCGCGTCCGGTCAATCTACGGGCCGCGTGCAAGGCCCCGGCGGCGAAGATATCGCGACTGCCGGCACGATGGATCAACTCGATGCGCTCGCCCGCACTGGTGAACTGCACGCAATGCTCGCCGACTATGTCGCCGGCACGGATCGATGCATAGCGCGGCGTGGCGCCGCCCTCGACGGCCGACGCACCCAAGGTCAGTGCAGTGCCTGAAGGCGCGTCGAGTTTGCGGGCATGGTGGGATTCGATGAGGTCGCAGTCCCATCCCGGCAAGGCCCGGCTGGCGCGCTCGACCAAGTCGTGCAGGACCGCGATGCCCATGCTGAAATTGGAGGCCCACAAGGTGGCGATGTGAGTGGATGCCGCTTCGAGCGCCTTGAGTTGGGAAGCAGCCAGTCCAGTGGTGCCGGAAACAAGCGGTTTGCCGCGCGACAGGCACAAGCCGAGGATCGCGTCGAAGCCATCCGCTTGACTGAAATCGATGGCGACGTCGAATGCCGGCACGCCTTGCAGTTCGCGCGCAGCGAAACGCGGGACGCCATCGACCACCCGCGCATCCACCCGCCGCGAGACCGCGCCGACGATAGCGAACGCTGGATCTCCGGCAGCCAAACGCAACAAGGCCTGGCCCATCCGGCCATTCGCACCATGGATCAATACACGCACGGGTTCTGTCATGCCGTCAGGCTAACCACGGCTGCTTGCATCCACAAGCAGTCTTGACCGCGAGACGATTCGTGCCGGTCAGGCAGGCGTGGAAAACGTCTTGAGACGCCCGACCACCTGGTTCATGGCATCGTCAAATGGAGTTGCGCCTTCGCGTACGACCACTTTGTCGAGTTTTGCCATCGCGGCCAATTCCTCCGGGGAGGCGACCAATACTCGGATGCCGCGCCGGTTGACCAGCAGCAGGCGGCCGGAAATCGGGCTGATCCAGGACACCTTGGCTGGCTCGGTGCGGTCGGCCGACATAGCCAGCTGGATCCAGCTGCCGACCTGCAACTTGCGCATGCGCTCCAGGCCTGCGGCATCGAAATCCAGGGCATCGGTCCCGGCGATGAGTTCCAGGACGGGTTCTGGCTCCGGCGTCCTCAATGGTTCCGGGCTGTTCGCATGTTCCGGCATGTGCGAGGTATTGTCCACCGCCCGCTCGCCGCCTGCCAGCCGCACGAGTGCGTCCTGCAAGCTGTCAATCGCCGATTGGGCGGTCTCACCCGTGCAGCCCGAACTGGCAAAGATTGCCTCGAACTGTTCGCGTGGCAGGGCGGGCAATTCTTCAGCGGGCGTGTGCAGGTCGGCATGATCGAATGCCAACAACAGGTCGCCTATCGCGAGCATCGCCTTTTCGTGCCGTGGCGAGCCGTAGCCTTCGCGCAGCATCACCTGGATCAGGTGGTGGGAGGCATAACGACTCAGGAATTCATCCATGACCGCAGGCAACTCGCGCTCACCCCGCTGCTTGGCCAGCAGTGCATTGGTGGCGCTGCGCGCGTGCTCCAGCCGCTCGCGCCCGCTCTGGGCTTCAGCCGTGCGCTTTTCCGCCAGCTCGAAGCGCTTGCGATGCTGCGCCATGTAGGCACGGAGTTCCTGTTCGAGCGTCTCGAAGATCGCGACGTCTTCGTTGAACTCGCGGACCAGTCGATCGATCGTACTGTCAACCCGGCCGAGCAATTCACGCTCCTGCGGCGCTTCACCATGGTTGCCCTCGCAGGCCTCGGCCACCGTGTTCAACAATCGCCGCGCGGGATGTTCCTTGAACAGGAACATGCGCCGATCCTGCACGGCAACCTTCACGATCGGCACCAGCATGCGGCCGATCTTGCTGCGGATGTCGTTGTCGTATTGCGGCCCGTCAAGCATGACGTCAAACAGCAATGCGACCAAATCGACTGCATCCTCGTCCAGGCCATCCAGGTGCAGGTTGTCGCCGGCAACGCCGAGCTTGCGTGCGCCGGTCAGGACTTGTTTGCGCAGTTGCTCCGCCAGTGACTGCTGAGGTTCGCGTTGTGCCTGGTTGAATTGTTCCGGCATGTCACGCTGCAACAAGGACAGCACCGACATCAGGTCCTGCGAACCCAGGGCCTGGGATGGCCCGTCACCCTTGCTGCCGACTAAACCTGGCCCGACTGTACTGCGCCAGTTCTGCAACATGCCAAGCATGCTCGCGAGCATGGCTTGGTCTGCGGGAGTCGGCGCTTGCGTCATCGCCGACGCGGCGGCGCCACCAACGACAGAGGCGCCAGTGTTGACCGCCTGGAAATCGCCACCCTCGGTAGCAGGCGGCTTGGGCGCTTCGGCACGCACTGTCGCCTGCAAACTGGGCAGAATTCCCGCCCCCACCAACAGGGCAATGCCACGCTCATAGACCTCAACAAGCGCGGTCGCCAACTCACGCTCGAAGAATTTGAATACGACGATCCGCACGCTTGACGCCAGCTCTATTCCTTCCAGCGCAATTCGCATCTGGGTTGCAATGGAATGCGGGTTAAGCGGATTGTCGGCACTCTCCAGTACATCGCGCCCAAGCAGGAACGCCATTCGCTTGCCCAGCAGCTCAAGTCCGGGTGCATGCAGGCGCGACAGGCTTTCGGCCAGTTGTTCATTGGCAAGCTGTTCTTCCAGCCCTTCTTCAGAGACCAAGGCCAAGCTCTCGCGAGCCGACTGGCTACCGAAATGCGGTTGGCGCAGGTCGCGGAAGGCCGTAATCAATCCCTTTTCGAAGCGCTTGCCGATCTGGTTGCGGGCCCGCCGCAGGTCACGCAGGGCGTTGAGCCCAAAGTCGTCATCGCCGCTTGACTCACTGTGATCGAACAAATAGTCGTCCACGCGACCCAATGCGCTGTCCAGCGCCGGCTTCAATTGCGTGAGCGCGAGCTT
>JBDSIA010000337.1:0-4709 GCA_039918175.1 Thermomonas sp. | reverse complement strand
GCGCGCAGGCGCTGCAGGCGCATCCGCTCAATGTCGGCCCGCGTGCGGTCATGCATCCCGCGGATGCGGGAATTGCAGGCATCAACGACGGCGTGATGGCGAAGTTCGCCACCGATGTCGGCAATGCAGCCTTGCAGGTCGTCCTGGATGCAAGCGTCGCGCAGGGCAGTGTCTGGATCGAATGCGGACATGGCGCCACCGCGCCGCTGGCAGCTTCGGCCAAGGCGGAGGTCAGCCGCGCATGATGGCTTCCGTCAATCCGCTGATGATCCAGGTGGTGGATCCATTCCGCGACTTCCTGTTGTCGTTGGGTGCCATCGGCATGCTGGTGTGGATCTTGCTCAAGATATTGTTGATTGCCGTACCGCTGATTCTTTCAGTCGCGTTCTATGTCTACTGGGAACGCAAGTTGATCGGCTGGATGCACGTTCGCCATGGCCCGATGTATGTCGGCATGGGCGTGCTGCAGACCTTTGCCGACGTGTTCAAGCTGTTGTTCAAAGAAGTGTTGCAGCCAAGTGCGGCCGCGCCGGTGCTGTACCGCTTGGCGCCATTGATCACGCTGGTACCGGCATTCGCTGCGTGGGCAGTAGTCCCATTCGATGCACAGGTCGTGCTCTCGAATGCGAACGCAGGCCTGCTGTACCTCTTGGCGATGACCTCGCTCGGCGTGTACGGCATCATCCTCGCTGGCTGGGCATCAAACTCGAAATACGCGTTCCTCGGCGCGATGCGTGCTGCGGCGCAGGTGGTCAGCTACGAGATCGCGATGGGCTTCGCCCTCGTCGGCGTATTGATCGCGGCCGGCAGCCTGAACTTGACCGACATCGTGATGGCGCAATCCGGCAATGCCGGTTTCCTGGAGTGGTTCTGGGTACCGCTGGCGCCACTGTTCGTGGTGTATTTCATCTCCGGGGTGGCTGAGACGAACCGCGCGCCGTTCGACGTCGTGGAAGGCGAGTCGGAGATCGTTGCCGGGCACATGGTCGAGTACTCTGGTTCGCAGTTCGCGCTGTTCTTCCTGGCCGAATACGCCAACATGATCCTGGTCAGCTTCCTGACCTCGCTGTTTTTCCTCGGCGGCTGGCTGTCGCCGATACCGGTAGCGTGGATCCCCGATGTGCCGGTGCTGTCGACCGTGTTGGGCAGCGGCTGGTGGTGGTTGCTGGCCAAGGTGTTCTTCTTCGCCAGTTGCTTCATCTGGTTCCGCGCCTCATTCCCGCGCTACCGCTATGACCAGATCATGCGCCTGGGCTGGAAGGTGTTCATCCCGATCACGATCGTGTGGATATTCGTGACTGCATTGATGGTGTTCTTTCATGTGATTGAGAAGGGCGCCTGATCCGATGAGCAAGATCGTCCATTACTTCAAGAGCCTGCTGCTGCTGGAACTTTTCCAGGGGCTGGGCCTGACCCTGAAATACCTGTTCAAGCCGAAGTACACGCTGATGTACCCGATGGAAAAGACGCCGCAATCGCCGCGCTTCCGTGGCGTGCATGCGTTGCGCCGCTATCCGAACGGGGAAGAGCGTTGCATTGCCTGCAAACTGTGCGAAGCCGTGTGTCCGGCGCTTGCAATCACCATTGATTCCGAGCAGCGCGCGGACGGCACCCGCCGCACCACGCGCTACGACATCGACTTGTTCAAGTGCATCTACTGCGGGTTCTGCGAGGAATCCTGCCCGGTCGATTCGATCGTCGAAACCCATATCCACGAATACCACTTCGATCAACGTGGCCAGAACATCGTTAACAAGGCGCAGTTGCTGGCCATAGGTGACCGCCTGGAGGCGGAGATCGCCGAGCGCCGTGCCGCCGATGCCCCGTTCCGCTGAATCCGCTCCAATTAACAAGCGCCACTGAGACCTTCGCATGCCAGTTGATGTCACCACGCTCGCGTTCCTCGCCTTTGCGGCAACTGCCGCAGGCGCCGCGTTGGCCACGATTACCTCGCGCAATCCGGTGCATGCGGCGCTGTGGCTGGTGCTGACGTTCTTTTCGGTGGCTTGCACCTGGATCGTCGGTGGCGCCGAGTTCCTCGGTGTGGCGCTAGTGTTGGTCTATGTCGGCGCGGTGATGGTGCTGTTCCTGTTCGTGGTGATGATGCTGGATGTCGACCTCGCGCCCCTGCGCGAAGGCTATGTGCGCTACTTGCCGATTGGACTGATCGTGGCGGTGGTGATGCTGGTGCAGATGCTCGGCCTGATCGGCGTGCGCGCGCTCAGTCAGACGCCGCTGGCCGACAACGCTGCAGTGGCCACTATCGATGTGCCAAACACCACCTGGCTGGCGCGTGCGCTGTTCACCGAATTCATGCTGCCGTTCGAGGTTGCCGCGGTGATCTTGACCGTGGCGGTCATTGCCGCAGTGATGCTGACCCTGCGCCGCAGGCCCGGTGCGCGCCATCAGAGTCCTGCCGAGCAGTCCCGGGTCAAGGCTGCGGATCGCTTGCGCATGGTCAAGATGGATGCCGAAAAACCGTCAGCCCAAGTCGAATCCGTCACTGCGGATGTGGCAACGGAGGGCAACCCATGAGCATTCTGCTGTCCGGCCTGACGTTGGCGCACTTCCTGACGTTGGGCGCAGTGCTGTTCAGCATCAGCGTCGCGGGCATTTTCCTCAACCGCAAGAACGTGATCATGTTGCTGATGTCGATCGAGCTGATGCTGCTCGCGGTCAACGTCAATTTCGTCGCGTTCTCGCGATCGCTGGGCGATCCCGCCGGCCAGGTGTTCGTGTTCTTCATCCTGACCGTGGCCGCAGCCGAAGCCGCGATTGGTTTGGCGATCCTGGTCACGCTATTCCGCAACCGCGGCACGATCGACGTGTCCGACATCGATACGTTGAAGGGGTGAGTGGAAGCACGCTTGCGAGCCATTCGCTCGCGCTTCCGCGAACGCCCGGACAGGATGTCCGGGCAGGGCTATCCGATAGCCCATGTGGTTCCGCCAAGAATGGCAACGGTGAAATTTGAATATTCAGCAGCAGGCAAAATAGTCGACTTATGGCAATCTCGAAGACCCATCTACTGCTGATCGTGCTGCTGCCCTTATTCGGCGCGGTGTTTGCAGGACTGTTCGGCCGACGGATTGGCCGCATTGGTGCCCACAGCATCACTATTGCCGGGGTCGCCGCCAGCTGCGCACTTTCGTGCTGGGTGCTGTGGCAGTTGCTGCAGGGCGCGTCGCCGTTCAACGAGAACGTCTACACGTGGTTCCAGGTCGGCGACCTGTCAGCGCATGTGGGCTTTATGGTCGACAAGCTGGCTGCGATGATGATGGTGGTGGTCACCTTCGTCTCGTTGTTGGTGCACATCTACACGATCGGCTACATGGCTGAGGACGACGGCTACCAGCGCTTCTTCAGCTACATCTCGCTGTTTACTTTCAGCATGCTGATGCTGGTAATGAGCAACAATTTCCTGCAGCTGTTCTTCGGCTGGGAAGCAGTCGGCCTGGTGTCTTACCTGCTGATCGGCTTCTGGTTCAAGAAGCCGACCGCGATCTTCGCTAACCTCAAAGCCTTCTTGGTTAACCGCGTCGGCGATTTTGGTTTCCTGCTCGGGATCGCCGGAGTGTTGTACTGGATTGGCACGTTGGATTACGCGACCGCGTTCGCCAACGCGCCGACCATCCGCGACAGCACCGTCTCGATCATCGCCGGACACGAATGGTCGGTACCGACCATCATCTGCATCAGCCTGTTCATCGGCGCGATGGGCAAGTCTGCGCAGGTGCCGCTGCATGTGTGGCTGCCGGATTCGATGGAGGGCCCGACCCCGATCTCGGCGCTGATCCATGCCGCGACCATGGTCACCGCGGGCATCTTCATGGTGGCGCGGATGTCGCCGCTGTTCGAGCTGTCGCCGACTGCGCTCAACTTCATCCTCTTCATCGGCGCCACCACTGCCTTCTGGACCGGCCTGATCGGCATGGTGCAGAACGACATCAAACGCGTCGTCGCCTACTCCACGCTGTCGCAGTTGGGCTACATGACCGTGGCACTTGGTTTGTCCGCCTATTCGGCGGCGGTCTACCACCTGATGACCCACGCATTCTTCAAGGCGCTGCTGTTCCTGGCTGCCGGTAGCGTGATCATTGGCATGCACCACGAACAGGACATGCGCAAGATGGGCGGCCTGCGCAAGTACATGCCGATCACCTTCATCACCAGCCTGATCGGCACGCTGGCCCTGGTCGGCACGCCGTTCTTCAGCGGGTTCTATTCGAAAGACACGATCATCGAGGCGGCTCATCATCACGCCGCCGAACACGGCGACTGGATCGCGCAGTACGCCAACATGGCGGTGTTGTTGGGTGCATTCGTCACCAGCTTCTACAGCTTCCGCCTGCTGTACATGACGTTCTTCGGTGAGGAGCGCTTCCGTGACGTTGCTGGGCATTCCGACGCACACGGGGCGCATGGCCACGATGCACATGTCGATCACGCGCACGATGCGCATGGCCACGACGATCACGGCGTGCACGAACCCAAAGAATCGCCATGGGTAGTGACCCTGCCGCTCATCCTGCTGGCGATTCCGTCGATGCTGATCGGCTTCTTCACCGCCGGTCCGATGCTGTTCGGTACCGACGTGATGGGTCATGCGCAGCAACTGCCGTTCTTCCTCGGCGCGATCGACGTCTCCAAGGCGAACGATGTGGTTGGCATGCTCGCCGAGGAATGGCACGGACCGGTCACGTTTGCCC
>JBDSIA010000336.1:0-5433 GCA_039918175.1 Thermomonas sp. | reverse complement strand
GGTTGGCTGGGCTCTGCGCGCCAGGTGCTGATGGCGAATGGGGATTGCAGTGCTATTGACTGGAAATTCCTCGGCCTGAGCATGCCGATGTGGTGCCTGCTGTGGTTTATCGGTCTCGCACTTTGGGGGCTATATGCCGGCTTCAAACGAAGGCACAGTCACTTGTTCAGTCGGTAACGGTTGCGGTGGATGCGTGCGGACGCGATGATGCGACGCAACAACCACCTGACTGCCGCCATGCCGAATGCGCCTGCCATCCTCTTTCCTGACGCCGACAACTGGGCGCCGGACAGCTGGCGTGCGCGGCCGGCCCTGCAACTACCCACCTACCCGGATGCAGCTGCGCTTGAAGCGGTGCAGGATGAGTTGCGTGCGCTGCCGCCGCTGGTGACGTCGTGGGAAATCCTGGCGCTGAAGCAGCAGCTGGCCGATGCCCAGGACGGCAAGCGCTTCCTCTTGCAGGGGGGCGATTGTGCGGAGACCTTCGCCGAATGCAATTCGCCGGTGATCTCCAACCGCCTGAAAGTGCTGCTGCAGATGAGCGTGGTGCTGGTGCACGGGCTGAAGTTGCCGGTGGTGCGGGTGGGTCGCTTTGCCGGCCAGTACGCCAAGCCGCGTTCGGCGGACATGGAAACGATTGGCGATGTGACCCTGCCCAGCTATCGCGGCGACATGGTCAATGGTCCCGCGTTCACCACCGAGGCGCGGATTCCGGATCCACGGCGGATGATCAAGGCGCACGCACGTTCGGCGATGACCATGAATTTCGTGCGCTCGCTGATCGATGGTGGATTCGCCGACCTGCACCATCCCGAATATTGGGACCTGGGCTGGGTTGGCAAGGCCGAATTGGCCGAGGAATACCAGCGCATGGTCGCTGCGATCGGCGATGCAGTGCGCTTCATGGAAACGCTGTCCGGCGCACCGTTGCACAATGTCGACCGGGTCGATTTCTATACCTCGCACGAAGCGTTGCTGCTGCCTTATGAGGAAGCGCAGAGCCGGCAGGTGCCGCGCCAGCACGGCTGGTTCAACCTGAGCACGCACTACCCGTGGATCGGCATGCGTACCGCCGCGCTGGATGGTGCGCACGTCGAATATTTCCGCGGCATCCGCAATCCGCTCGCGATCAAGATCGGTCCGTCGGTCACTGCAGACCAGTTGCTGCGCCTGATTGATGTGCTCAATCCCGAGAACGAGCCCGGTCGCCTGGGCTTCATTCACCGGATGGGCGCTGCGCACGTGGCCAGCAAGTTGCCACCGTTGCTGGATGCGATCAAGCGCGATGGCCGTCGCGTGCTGTGGATCTGCGATCCGATGCACGGCAATACCGAAGCCACCGCGAACGGCTACAAGACGCGTCGTTTCGACAATATCCGGGGCGAGCTGGAACAGGCATTCGATTTGCACGCCGCGGCCGGCACACGACTGGGTGGCGTGCATCTGGAACTGACCGGCGAAGATGTCACCGAATGCCTGGGCGGCGCGCGCGAATTGACCGAGCGCGACCTGGAACGTGCCTATCGTTCCACGGTCGATCCGCGGCTGAACTATGAACAGGCGCTGGAAATCGCGATGCTGATCGTGCGCAAGCGCGGCCACATCGCCAGCGCATGATGATCGCGTTGCACAGCACGTGCATCGCCATGTGGCTGCTGGCAGGCGCCTACACGGCGCATGCGGGCACGACGTTGCAGCTGCAGGACACTGGCGTTGACGTGCGCCTGCGCGGCATCTCTGCGGTGGATGCACACATCGCCTGGGCGAGTGGACAGAAAGGCACCGTGCTGCGTACCGTCGATGGCGGCGCGCAATGGCAGGCGATGCATGTCGATGGTGCCGAAACCCTGGATTTCCGTGATATCGAGGCATTCAGCGCCGAGGTCGCAGTGGTGCTCAGCATCGGGCCGGGCGATGTCTCGCGCGTCTATCGCACCGAGGATGGCGGCCAGTCGTGGACACTTGCGCTGCAAAACAAGGATCCGCGTGGCTTCTTCGATTGCATGGCATTCGAGGGCCAGCGCGGCTGGATGCTCGGCGATCCGGTCGATGGGCGCTATCAGCTGTTCGCCACCGACAACGGTGGCCGCGACTGGCGGCAGCTTGAAGATGGCCCGCCGGCGGAAACGGACGAAGCTGCGTTCGCGGCAAGTGGCACCTGCATCGCCCGCCTGCATGGCGCATTGGCTGTCGCCAGTGGCGGGGCGAGGGCACGCATTCATCTTCTGCGCGATGGCCAGCGTGAATGGCAAGCAGTCGACACCGGCATGGCCCGGCGCAAACCGGAAGCCGGCGTGTTCTCAGTCGTGCCATTGAACAAGGGCTGGTTTGCCGTCGGTGGCGATTATCGCGGCGAGGCCTTGCCTGGCAATGCTGCATTCGGCGCGGGCAAGACCGTCAACCGGATCATCGCGCCGCGCGGTTATCGGTCTGGCACGGCCTGCGTCGGCGACAAATTACCGTGCATCGCGGTCGGGCCATCCGGGACCGACCTGTGGGACGGCACGCGCTGGCAAGCGCTGGGCGATGTCGGTTTCGACGCCATCGACCTGCACGGCAATGTCGGCTGGCTCAGCGGCGATGCGGGGCGGATCGCCCGCATCGATATTGAATGCGAGTGATCACTGCACGCGATCCAGGTTGACGGTTGGCAGGAACTGCGGGGCTTTGCGGGCCTTGGTCGCCTGCTCGAAGGCATAGCCCAGTTCGATCAGACGCGCCTCGCTCCAGGCCGGCCCCATGAACGTGATGCCCAGCGGCAAGCCGTGGCTGCCGCCCATTGGCACGGTGATGCTGGGCGTGCGCGCCACCGCCGCCGCGCCATAACCTGCACCGATGAAATGGTCTGCATTGATCAGGTCGGTGGGCCAGGCAGGCGACATCGATGGCGCCACCAGCACGTCGAGGTTCTGTTTCTTCAACGCGACCATGATCCCGTCGGGCCCGGCAAGCTTGCGCGCCTTGTTGCGTGCGGCAATGTATGCGGCGTCGGTGAGCGGGCCCTTGGCGTTGGCTTCTTCGAAGATTTCCTGCCCGAACCAGGGCATCTCGGTGGCGGCATTGGCCTTGTTGAATTCGATCAGGCCGGCCAGGGTCTTGATTGGCGCGTCGCTGGCGACCAGATAAGCCTCGAGGTCGGCCTTGAATTCATACAGCAGGACTTGATACTCGGCGTCGTCCCATTTGCCGGCGGTCGGAATCTCCGCATCGACCACGGTCGCACCGGCAGCCTTGAGCGCGCTGATGGCGCGTTCCATCGCGGCATCCACGTCCGGTTGGTAGCCCATTAGCTTGCGCACCACGCCGATGCGCGCGCCCTTGAGTGCGTCTGGTTTCAGGTGAGTGCTGTAGTCGATGGCATCAGTCGCGGTGCGTTCCACCGATGCGGCGTCATTCGGGTCGGCAGCGGCAATCGCGGTCAGCAATGCCGCGGCGTCGGCGACGTTGCGTGCCATTGGCCCGGCGGTGTCCTGCGAATGCGAAATCGGGATGATCCCGCTGCGACTGACCAAGCCCACGGTCGGCTTGATCCCGACCAGCCCGGCGACCGCGGACGGGCAGATGATGCTGCCGTCGGTTTCGGTGCCGATACCGACGCTGGCCAGGTTGGCGGCGATCGCGGTGCCGGTGCCGGCGCTGGAGCCGCACGGGTTGCGATCCAGTGCGTACGGACTCCTGGTCTGGCCGCCACGCCCGCTCCAGCCCGAAGTGGAACGGCTGGAACGGAAGTTGGCCCATTCGCTCAGGTTGGTCTTGCCCAGGATCACCGCGCCGGCGTCGCGCAGGCGCTGCACCAGGAACGCGTCGGTTTTCGGATGGTGGTTTGCGAGTGCCAATGAGCCAGCCGAATTCACCATCGGCATGGCGTCGATATTGTCCTTGAGCAATATCGGGATCCCGTGCAGCGGGCCGCGCAGTTTGCCGGCCTTGCGTTCGGCATCCAGCGTGTCGGCATCCTTCAAGGCATCCGGATTGGTTTCGATCACTGCATGCAGCATGGGGCCGGCATCATCAAGTGCGGCGATGCGGTCCAGATAGGCTTGGGTGAGTGCGTGGCTGCTCAATGAGCCATCCGCCATCTTGGCCTGCAGCGACGCGACATCGGCTTCCTCGAACGCGAACGCCGGAATTGTTCGAGTAGATGCTGCCGCGGCAGCTGCGGGCTTGGTGGGGTGATCCTGCGACGGCGATTGCGAAGTGGCTTGGCAGCCTGCGAGCAGCAGCAACGAGATGGCGAGCGACAGACGATGCATGGGCTGGAACTCCTTGGCGAATCTGCCAAGCATCGCGCCTGTCATCATCGAGGGCAACCCCGGGACCTCGAGCCCATCGCGCCGAGTCTGTGCGACGGGCGTGCTTGCGTCAATTCAGCGGCGGCGCACCAGCAGGTCGTGCGCCAGCACCCACACCACGATCAGGTTGATGATCACCACCACGCCTTCCAGCCAGTGGCGATGGCTGGCGAACGCATAGACGTCGAATGGCAAGTAAAGCGCGGCGGTGATGCAGCCGAGGATTGATGCCCAAGCCTTGGCCCGCCAAAGGCCCCAGCCTTCGATGATGTGCAGGATGCCGTAGAGCAGCACCACGAAGGCGGCGAAGTGCACAACCCCGGGATTGATGGACTGTGCCAGCCAGGCCATCGCGCCGTGCTCCGGGTCGAGCTGGAAGCGCGCGATCAACGCATGCGCCCAGCGTTGCAACGGCGCGGGGCCAATGACGGCCAAGCCGCTGGCGGCCAACAAGGCGAGTACGCCCTTGACGCCTTCCACCACGGCGATGAGGTGCAAGCCCGGATGGGTGTGGGGATCCGGGTTGTAATGCTGCCTGTTGTGGTCTTGCTCGCTCATGAAACCGCTGGTTTGCGAAACAGCGGCCATGATGCCAGTGATGCCTCACTGGTGGATGAACTGCGCATCGGCCGGATGCGCCGGTCTTCAGGCGGCGCGCGAGGCGCGCTTGCGGTCGGATTCGGTCAGCGCCTTCTTGCGCAGGCGGATTTCCTTCGGGGTGACTTCAACCAGTTCGTCGTCCTCGATGAAGTCCAGTGCCTGTTCCAGCGTGTACTTGATGGCCGGAGTCAGCTTGATTGCATCGTCCTTTCCCGAGGCGCGCATGTTCGTCAGCGGCTTGGTCTTGATGGCGTTGACGGTGAGGTCATTGTCCTTGGAATGGATGCCGATCAGCTGGCCTTCGTACACATTGTCGCCTTCAGCGGCAAAGAGTTTTCCGCGCTCTTCCAGCGGGCCAAGCGAATAGGCGGGGGTGGCGCCGGGGGCATTGGCGATCATCACTCCGTTCTGGCGCTTGGCAATCGCGCCCTGTTCCTTCGGACCGTAATGGTCGAACACATGGAACAGCAAGCCGGAACCCTGGGTCAGTGTGCGGAACTCGTTCTGGAAGCCAATCAGCCCACGCGCCGGAATCATGTAG
>JBDSIA010000335.1:0-1845 GCA_039918175.1 Thermomonas sp. | reverse complement strand
CCATTGGCGCATATCCGCGCGCGCCTGCTGGCTGATCTGCGACATGCACGTTCGGAAATGGAGCAGCTTCTGGCCAGCTCCCTCGAACTGGCCGAACAGGCCTTCGCTCCCGGCAAGGACGACACATCTTTTGACGGCGTCGTTGTAGCGGGCCAGACCCGGCTGATGGGCTTGCAGGACCTGGCCGACCTGGACCGGCTGCGGGCCTTGTTCGAGGCGTTCGCCGAGAAGCGCGAATTGCTGCAATTGCTGGAACGCACCGCCAAGGCGCCGGGAATGCGCGTGTTCATCGGCGATGAAACCGGCTTGGCGCCGCTGGAGGGCATGTCACTGGTCAGTGCGCCGTATGGCCCAGACGGACAGGTGCTCGGCGTGCTTGGCGTAATCGGCCCCAGCCGGATGGCCTATGAACGGGTCATCCCGATCGTGGAAGCGACCGCGACGGTGCTGGGTGCCGCATTCGACCCGGGTTCTTGAATCGAATTGCCTTGAATCGGCCCGCGCAAGCCCCCATTGCCTGTTCGACGCGGCAGAAGGCCGCCTTATTCAAACCTGGCACTCATGACCCCCACCAACCAAGACCCGATGCCCGATGCAGTGGATGCGGCCGACGACACGCCGCTGATCGATGAAACCGAGGCGCTGCGCGCCGAGCTCGAGCAACTCAAGGCGCAATCGTTGCTGGAACGCGCCGACCTGGAGAACCAGCGCAAGCGCATGGCCCGCGAGCTGGACAATGCCCGCCGCTTCGCCAATGAACGCCTGCTTGGCGACTTGCTGCCGGTCTTGGACAGCCTGGAAGGCGGCTTGGCCAATGCACCTGTCGATGACCCCTTGCGCGCTGGCCTGGAACTAACTCAGCGCCAGCTGATCCGTGTTGCGGAGATTAACGGCCTGGTCACTGTGGCGCCCGCGGCCGGCGAAACGTTCGACCCCGAACGTCACCAGGCCATGAGCATGATCGATGCCCAAGGCATCGCGCCTGGCGCAGTCGTGCAACTTTTCCAGAAAGGCTACGTGCTCAACGAACGATTGTTGCGCCCAGCGTTGGTGGTTGTGGCCACGCACGACTGAACTGGGTTTGGCCGGGGGCTTGAACCCGTGCAAGGAAACCCCACATTTCGAACATGGGCGCAACGCGCCCCCGAACACAGACATACAAAGGACTAAAGACATGGGAAAGATCATCGGTATCGACCTCGGCACCACCAATTCATGCGTGGCAATCATGGAAGGCGGCAAGGCGCGCGTCATCGAAAACAGCGAAGGCGATCGCACTACGCCGTCCGTCGTGGCGTGGACCAAGGACGGCGAAGTGCTGGTCGGCGCGTCGGCCAAGCGCCAGGCCGTGACCAATCCTAAGAACACGTTCTATGCGGTCAAGCGCCTGATCGGGCGCAAGTTCACCGATGCCGAAGTGCAGAAGGACCTGGGCCTGGTGCCTTACGCGATCACCGCGCATGACAATGGTGATGCATGGGTTGCGATGACCGACGGCAAGAAGATGTCGGCACAGGAAGTCTCCGCCAAGATCCTGGAAAAGATGAAGAAGACCGCCGAGGCGTACCTGGGCGAGACCGTGACCGAAGCGGTGATCACGGTGCCGGCTTACTTCAATGATTCACAGCGCCAGGCGACCAAGGACGCCGGAAAAATCGCCGGTCTGGATGTCAAGCGCATCATCAATGAGCCGACCGCGGCTGCGTTGGCCTATGGCATGGACAAGGGTGACACCAAGGATCGCAAGATCGCGGTGTACGACCTGGGCGGCGGCACCTTCGACGTGTCGATCATTGAGATCGCCAATATCGATGGCGAGAAGCAGTTCGAAGTGCTGGCCACCAA
>JBDSIA010000334.1:0-3845 GCA_039918175.1 Thermomonas sp. | reverse complement strand
CGCGCTGGATCATCCGGAAGTGCTGGGCGTCAGTGAGGCTAAGCAGTTCACTGACTGAACCCGACACCCGGCAACCCGCAAACCATGTGCGGGTCGCGCCAATGCGGCGGACATGGCAGGCTAGCGCCTCCCCAGCCTGCTGCCTGCGCATGTACCTCGGCTACTACGGCCTGCACGAAGCCCCGTTCTCGATCACGCCGGACCCGCGTTTCGTGCACCTCAGCGAACGCCACCGCGATGCGTTGGCGCACTTGCTGTTCGGCGTCGACAAGGGCGGCAGCGGCGGCTTCGTCCAGCTCACCGGCGAGGTCGGCACCGGCAAGACCACGCTGAGCCGGCTGCTGCTGGAACAACTGCCGGCCGACACCCGCATCGCGCTGGTGCTCAATCCGCGCCAGGACGCGGTGGAACTGCTGGAGACGATCTGCGAAGAGCTGCATATCGACATTGAAGGCCGGCGTGGCAGCAGCAAGTCGCTGATCGATGTGCTTAACGCCTATCTGCTCGATGCGTATGCGCAGGGCCTGCGGGTGGTGGTGCTGATCGACGAAGCCCAGAACCTGCCGGCCGACGCGCTGGAACAGGTACGCCTGCTGACCAATCTGGAAACCCATACCCAGAAACTGCTGCAGATCCTGCTGCTGGGCCAGCCCGAATTGCGCGACATGCTGGCGCGCCCGGATCTGCGCCAGTTGGCCCAGCGCATTACCGCGCGCTACCACCTAACCCCGCTGGACGCTCCCGGGTCCGAAGCCTACCTGCGCCACCGCTGGCGGGTCGCCGGCGGCACGCGCTTCCCGTTCACCGCCAAGGCCGTGCAACGCCTGCATGCGCGCGCCGGTGGCGTGCCGCGCCTGCTCAACGTGATTGCAGAACGCGCGCTGCTTGCCGGCTATGCGCGCGACGCCGCCGAGATTGATGCGCATCTGGTCGATGCTGCTGCCAACGAAGTATTGCCGCCTAAGGCAAAACGCAGCCTATGGCCGTGGCTGGCGGCAGCGAGCGTGGTGGCCCTCGCTGCAGTCGCTGCGACCCAGTTCCGTCGCACGCCGGAATTGCCACCAGCAGCGAACACGACTCAAGCGGTGTCTGCATCCACTGCCACTTCGAGCAAGGTGACACCGAATTCAGTCATCGCGACCACCACCCCGCTCGATGCCATTGGCCTGACCCAGTTGGTCGGCGCGACTGGTGATACGCCGTTGCCGGGCTGGCAGGCGCTGCTGGACCTGTGGCAATTGCCCGCCGACAGCATCACCGTCGATCCCGCCGGCCCGTGTACGCCAGCGCGGAACCCGGAGATCCATTGCGTACAGGGCAACGCCCGCCTGGACAGCCTGCTTGCGGTGGATCGCCTGGTGCTGCTGCGCCTGCACGATGCTGGCGCCGACGCCTGGGCGCTGCTGCTGGGCGCGGACACCCGGCGCGTGCGCATCCGTGTCGGCGAACACATCCACGACATCGACCGGGTGCTCCTGCTGGCCCGCTGGAATGGTGGCTATGTCACGTTGTGGCGCGGCCCCGCGATGCTGACGCCACCACCACAGCCGGGCACTAAGGGCGACGCGGTGGATTGGCTCCGACTGAAGCTCACACCTTCGCAAGAAATCGTCCCCGGCCAACCCTATGACGATGTCCTGCGCAAGGCAGTAAGCACCCTGCAACAGGCACGTGGCTTGCCGGCGGACGGCATCGCCGGACCACTGACGTTAATGGCACTGGCCGGCGAACTGCCCGGCCCACACTTGCAACGCGTGCTGGACTGAGCTGATGTCACTGATTCTGGAAGCCTTGCGCAAATCCGAAGCCGAGCGCCGCCGTGGGCTGGCGCCCGACGTGGCAATGGAATTGCCACCAACGCAAGCCCCACGCCCACGCATGCCGGCTGCATGGTGGCTGCCGGCCTTGGTGGTGGCCGCATTACTGGTGGTGGCCGGCTGGTGGGCACGCCCGGAACCTGCCACGGTCACTTCGCCGCAAGCGGCTGCCGACACCATCCCGAATACCACATCATCAGTGAGCAATCCGCTTCCGCCCGGACTGCCTCGCATCCAACCCAAGCCTCCCGCACCCCCGATGGCCAGCGTGCCAGCGACGACGGCAGGGTCAGTGACGGCAACCCCCCCGCCACCGGTTGCGACCACGCGATCAGCGCCGGCTCAGCCCTTCGCAACCCAACCCGACCCCGCGCCACCGCCAGCAGTGCCGGCTAGCGACATCAGCAACGACACCTCGACGCTGCCGCCGATCAAGCTGAGCATGCACATGTGGGACGAGGTGCCATCCAAGCGCTTCGTCATCCTCAATGGCCAGCGCATGGCCGAGGGCGACCATTCCGGCGCGCTTACAGTGATTTCAATCGAACGCAACGGTGTGGTGGTGGAAAGCAACGGCAGCCGCGCACGCGTGCCGTTGCCCTGACAACCGTTAGCAGGCTTCACGCCCAGGCTCATTCGCCCATATAGCAGCAGTTGAGCTTGTTGCCATCCAGGTCGCGGAAATAGCCCGCATAGAAGCCGGGTGAACGCTGGCCTGGCGCGCCCTCGTCGCTGCCGCCAAGGGCTATTGCCTTGTTGTAGACCGCATCAACCTGCTCGCGGTTGGTAGCGCCCAGCGCGACCATGGTGCCGTTGCCGACCGTAGCCGGCTGCTTGTCGAACGGATAGCTGATGCCTAGGCCGGCACCGTCCTGCGAATTGCCCCACGCGATGAAATAGCCGGGTTCTTCCATGAAACGCTTGGCGCCGAGTACGCCCAGCACTCCGTCGTAGAAGGCGGCGGCCTTGTCCATGTCGCGGGTTCCCAGAGTGGCGTAGGCAAGCATGGTGGAACTCCTGTTCAGGGGATAAGGGGTAGTGAGCATACGCCTGCATTTGCGACGGGTGATGCGCATGATCCGACAACAACTCTTCACGCCGATGAACGGCCGCACTCGCGGGAGGATCAATTCGCATCCCACTGATGGCGGGCAACGTAACCATTGCATACCCCGAGGCGAATCCATTGACATGCATATCTTCAAATCAGCCACGCAAGCCGCCGAGACCGCGCTGTCGCGCCGCTCATTCCTTTCCACCTGTTCGCTGGCAGCCGCCGGCCTGGCACTGGGCTGCAGCCGCAGCAGCGAAGCCGCAGGCACACCCGTCAAAACCGCCGCGGGCAAGGTCGGGGTCGTCGACTTTTCAAATGACGGTAAACGCCTGCGAACGGTGACGGTTGATCGCGTGATCAAGTCCGACGCGGCATGGAAGCAGCAACTCTCTTCACTGTCCTACCAGGTCGCGCGGAAGGCCGGGACCGAACGCCCGTTCACCGGCTCGCTGTTGAATGAACATCGCAAGGGCGTGTTCCGCTGCATCTGCTGCGACACCGCCTTGTTCGCTTCAGAGACCAAGTTCGAATCCGGAACCGGCTGGCCGAGCTTCTGGCAACCGATTGCCAAGCAAAACGTGATCGAGGATCGAGATGTGACCCTCGGCATGGCCCGCACCGAAATCCGCTGCACGCGCTGCGAGGCGCACCTGGGCCATGTCTTCAATGACGGCCCGAAGCCGACTGGCTTGCGCTATTGCATGAATTCGGTTTCGTTGCGCTTCGCCGCAGCCGCTTGAAACCCGCCCCAAACATGAACTACGCCATTAAAACGCGCCACATGATCAGAGGAATACCATGAACATCATCCGTCGCTCCACCCTCGCCATCGCCTTGGTCGGTTTGGTAGGCGCTTGCAGCCTTGCGGGCGCAGCCAGCAAGCCGGTCGCCCTGCCCGATGCGAAGCTCGATGCACCGCTCGCCGCCGGCAAGGATCAGGTTGCAGTGTTCGCAGGTGGCTGCTTCTGGGGCCT
>JBDSIA010000333.1:0-2055 GCA_039918175.1 Thermomonas sp. | reverse complement strand
CCTTGACCATGCGGTAGTCGTCAATTGACGTCATCGCTTCAGGGAAAATCATGTCCGCGCCTGCTTCGACATAGGCCACCGCGCGCTCAATGGCGGAATCGAGACCTTCCACGGCAGCTGCATCGGTACGCGCCATGATTACGAAGTCGGGATCGGTACGTGCATCCACCGCCGCCTTGATCCGATCCACCATTTCACCGATTGAGACCACTTCCTTGCCCGGACGGTGCCCGCAGCGTTTCTGCCCGACCTGGTCCTCAATGTGCACCGCCGCGACACCGATCCGTTCGAAGTTGCGGATGGTGCGGCTGATGTTGAACGCCCCGCCCCAGCCGGTATCGATATCGACCAGCAACGGCATGCCGGTGGCATCGACAATCCGGCGCGCGTCAGTGAGCACGTCTTCCATGGTGCTGATGCCGAGGTCCGGCACGCCCAGCGAATTGGCTGCCACGCCGCCACCGGACAAGTACAAGGCCTTGTAACCGGTGCGCTTGGCCATCAGGCCGGCGTATGCGGTGATCGCGCCCATGACCTGCAACGGGTTTTCGGTGGCGAGCGCGGCGCGGAAGCGGGCGCCCGCGGACTGTGGTTCGCGCATAGAGCCTCCGGGGTAAACCACCATTTTAGCCGATTGCCCGCGGCTACCGGCCGGGCACAGCCTGGGCACGCGCTTTGACGGACAGCCTATGGAGACATCACTTGCGAGCGGGTTCACCCGGCCCTACATCATAGACAGGTAAAAAAGGCTCATCAGTCACGGAGCCAGTAATGACCAAGACCTATGGCAAGACCCCCGAAGCACTTGCCCGATTGACACCGGAGCAACGCCGCGTCACCCAGGAATCCGGCACCGAACGCCCGTTCGACAATGCTTTCAATGACAACAAGGAGCCCGGACTGTACGTCGATATCGTCTCAGGCGAACCGCTGTTCACTTCGCTGGACAAGTTCGACAGCGGGTGCGGCTGGCCCAGCTTCAGCAAGCCACTGGAATCCGCGCACGTGGTCGAGCATCGCGACATCACCCACGGCATGAGTCGCACCGAAGTCCGTTCGACCCACGGTGACAGTCATCTGGGCCATGTGTTCGATGATGGCCCGCGCGATGGGGGCGGCCTGCGCTATTGCATCAACTCGGCGTCGCTGCGATTCATCCCGGTCGACGCGCTGGAGCGCGAAGGATTTGGCAAATATCGCCCTCTTTTCGATGAGTCGCATCAAGGGGATGCCACATGAGCACCGAAACCGCAATCCTGGCCGGCGGTTGCTTCTGGGGCATGCAGGAACTGATCCGCGTACAGCCCGGCGTGCTATCCACCCGCGTGGGGTATTCGGGTGGCGAGGTGGACAACGCGACCTATCGCAATCATGGCAACCACGCCGAGGCGATCGAGATCGTGTTCGATCCCGCGCTCACCAGCTTTCGCAAGATGCTCGAGTTCTTCTTCCAGATCCACGATCCGACCACGGCGGATCGGCAAGGCAACGATCGCGGCGCAAGCTATCGTTCGGCGATTTTCTACATGTCGGATGAGCAACGCCAAGTCGCCGAAGACACCATTGCCGATGTCGAGGCGTCGGGCTTGTGGCCCGGCAAGGTGGTGACGGAACTCGCACCGGCTGGCCCGTTCTGGCAAGCCGAACCCGAACACCAGGATTACCTGCAGAATTATCCCACTGGTTACACCTGCCACTACCTGCGACCGGACTGGAAACTGCCACGCCGCAGCGACGCATGATGACGGACGTCCATGAGGTCGATGTCGCCATTATTGGTGCCGGCACCGCCGGCATGGGCGCGTATCACGAGGTACGCAAGAAAACCGACCGCATTGCACTGATCGAGGGCGGGCCATTCGGCACCACCTGCGCACGCGTGGGCTGTATGCCGTCGAAGTTGTTGATCGCACCCGCGCAGGCACGCCATCGCCTGTCTGCCCTGCCCGCCTTCGGTATCCACAGCGACGCCGGCAAGGTCGATGGGCGCGCCGTGATGAAACGCGTACGTGATGAACGCGACCGCTTCGTCGGGTTCGTGAAAGATGCGGTCGA
>JBDSIA010000332.1:0-2831 GCA_039918175.1 Thermomonas sp. | reverse complement strand
GCTCCGGCTTGGTGCGTTTCAGCCAGGAGTACCCGGATCGCTATTTCGATGTCGCCATTGCAGAGCAACATGCGGTGACGCTTGCCGCCGGCATGGCCTGCGAAGGTGCAAAACCCGTGGTCGCGATTTACTCGACCTTCCTCCAACGCGGCTACGACCAGCTGGTGCATGACGTCGCGATCCAGAAGCTCGATGTGCTGTTCGCGATCGACCGCGGCGGCGTGGTCGGCCCGGACGGGGCGACCCATGCGGGCAACCTGGACCTGAGTTACCTGCGCTGCGTGCCGAATATGGTCGTGATGGCGCCGGCCGACGAGAACGAATGCCGCAAGCTGCTGACCACCGGCTTCAAGCACGTCGGTCCAGCCGCAGTGCGCTATCCGCGCGGCAGTGGTCCCGGAGTTGCACTGGATGCCACGCTGGACACGTTGCCAATCGGCAAGGCCGAATTGCGCCGCAAGGGTTCACGCATCGCCCTGCTCGCTTTCGGCGCGTTGGTGCCAGCTGCCGAAACCGTAGCTGCCGAACTTGGCCTGAGTATCGTCAACATGCGCTTCGTCAAACCACTTGATCGCGCGTTGCTGCTGGAGCTGGCGCAATCACACGAAGGCTTCGTCACGCTTGAAGACAACGTCGTTGCCGGCGGCGCCGGGTCAAGCATCGCCGAATTGCTCAGCGATGCCGGGATTACCTTGCCGATCCTGCATCTCGGCTTGCCCGATGCCTTCCAACACCACGCCAGCCGCGAAGACCTGCTGGCCGAGGCCGGGCTGGATGCCGCCGGCATCCGCAGCGCCGTGGTTGCGCGCTGGCCATCCGTGGCCCAGGCGGAAAGCGCGGTGCGTCGCGCCTGAATTGGCGGTGTGGCTCAATCATCGTCCGGCGCCAGCACCGCGTAGCCCTTGGCTCGCAACTGATCCGCATAGCCGCCTGGTTTGAGCATGTCGCGCATTGGCAATGTCGCGAAGGTGGTGGCGTTGTGGAGCAAGGCGGTCTCGGCCTTGGCGACCCACTCGGTTTCCAGCCGCTGACTGACGTCGCCCATCCCCAATTTGCGTCCCATACCGCTTTCGGTGACGGCCTCCATGCACACCTGATATTGGTCGCTTAACGACACGGCGCGCAGCGCCGGGATATCACCCATTGCCCACGCGTTGGCCCGGTTGCGCATCGCCTGCATATCCTCACCCAGTCGGTCGAGCGTGCGCTCCATGCAGGCAATGTCTTCAAATTGAGAACTCTTGAATTGCTTGATGGCGGCCTTCGGGTCCTTGATATTGATCGTCTGCTTGACCACGGTGACCGACGGATGATGGCGCTCGATCGCCGCACTCACGATCGGTTTGACTGGATCCTTGCCATCCAGCCCGCTGCGTTTGATGGCCGCTTTCCACAGTTGTTGGGCGGCGAACACGGGTCGCATCTTGTCAACATCGCGGTCGCCCGGCAGGAAACGGTCCCGGTAGGCCTCCCAGCGCACGTAGGTATTGGCCGGGAGTACGTCCTTCAATTTCTTGCCATCGGGATTGTTGCGCACTCCGACAAGCGAGGGGAGCAGCAACAAGGCGCGAAACTTGTTGATGTCGGAACCGATTGTCAATGAAGGTGGATAAAGGACTTCCTGAGCATTCGCGATCACCACCTCGACTTGTGTTGCCCGCCATTGCATCTTCGCCGGCAACGGACTCAACGTGCCAAGAATCCACAGATCGTGACCACCCTTGCGCACAAGCCACAAGCCCGGGCCTGGTTGGTCCCCGGTCACTACAACGGCTTCTTCGGTGCGGATGCCGTCGGCTCCGACACCTGCTGCAATGGCAGGCGCCGCGCTGGAGTTGACCGGCTGCAACGGTGCCTGTTGTGGGTGTGCAGGAAAGCAAAGTGCCAGGCAGATTCCCACGATCAACATGCGTCGCATCCGAACTCCCAATGGCTAAAGACAAGTGGGCAGTGTGACCGTCAGCACGTAATTAAGTTCGACAAATCACTAAACACACCACCGATGCCACTAGGCCTGGACCGGAAGCCGGACGCGGATACAAAGCAAGTCTCTGTCGCCATCTGCACCGACCTCCAAGGCTTCGCCATGCGCAAGCGCGATCGCATTGGCGATCATCAATCGCCAGCCCAGCCCTTCATCGAACGGCTTCGCTTGCGGTCGGGTGAAATCAATCCTGCCCTCGCCATTGACGGGAATATTTTCGTCCGTCCGGCAACGGATCTCCACGACCACGCCTGAAGCTTCGCAGTAGCCCGACAGGCACACGGTCCCATCGACTGCCCGCGTCTGTGCATAGGCCAGCAGGATCGCGAACATCTGCACCAGGCGCTGCGCATCCCCGGCGATGCCCGCCGTCTTGACTTCGTCAGCCAATTCGATCCGAACCGCGTCATCCGGCTGGAAGCCATCAAGGGCGTTCGCAATCAGGAGCTCCAGCTCGCTTGCTTCAGGCCGGAACAGCAATCGCTCCTCCACAGCGCACTGCCAATCCGCAACTTCCTGCAGCATGCGACTGAGTCGCGCTGTCTGGCGATCAATGATGTCCAGCAGTTCGGATTGGCGGTCTGGAGCCAAGTCGCCTCGACGCAAGAGGAACGCCGCAGTCCGCAAGGGGGTCAAAGGGCCGCGTAAATCATGTGCCAGACGATCAAACATGCCCGCGTCATACTCAGCCATTGGGCGACCCCGCGGGCGACTGTGGCGGTGTCGTCGCATCGCCGCACAGCCTGATGATCGCCTCCATCGCCGGAGGCTTGACCAGGTGTTCGTCGAACCCTGCGTCGCGTGTGCGCTCGCGATCCGCGGGCTGGCCCCAACCGGTGACCGCCAC
>JBDSIA010000331.1:0-2443 GCA_039918175.1 Thermomonas sp. | reverse complement strand
TGCCCTAGAAGGGCCGGACGCCTTGGCGTTTGCGCAGGCACAATTCATGAACGATGTCAGCGCGCTGGGTGATGGGCAATGGCAATGGAACGGCTGGTTGACGCCAAAAGGCCGGGTCATCGCGCTTTTTGCGCTACTGCGGCTGGATGCACGGACTTTGTGGCTGCTGTTGCCGGATGTTGGTGCAGCTGAATTGGCACCGCTGCTGCAACGCTTCGTTTTCCGCAGCAAGGTCGCCCTGTCGGTTCCGTCTGTAGCGGTGAATGGGGGGTTCCATCCACCCAATGCGGCGTCGGGCGCATCGTTTGCCGTGATCGCCGATAACCAAATCGAGCTTGACATGAGCGGCGGTGGTGGCGCGCGTACAGTGCGCATCGCCGCTTCTGCGGCGCCCGGTGACGCCAGCGCTGTGAGCCATTGGGCCGCCTTCGACATGGCCCACGGCCTGCCGCGGCTGCCACCCTCGCAATCCGAGCTCTGGACGCCCCAGCAGCTGTCGCTGGATCGGCTACACGCCTTCAGTGTGAAAAAGGGCTGTTACCCCGGCCAGGAAATCGTGGCCCGCACGCATTTTCTTGGCCAGGCAAAGCGCGGACTGGTGGCGTTGTGCGCGTCGGCGCCGATCCCGATAGGCGCGGATGTCGAACTCGATGGCACAGCCATCGGCAAGATTGTTTCCGCATCGCCAGCCGAGCCCTGCTTCGCACTGGCGGTATTGCCCGTGCAGCGCGGTACCGGTGGACTCAGCGCTGCGGGGCTCGGACTGAACGACATCGGTCTGCGCGAAGGCCTGGTCCGCTGATCGGCGACGCCATTCGGACGCCACAGCGCTATCCTGCAGGCGTGAACGCACACCTTCGCGACAACGCGTCTCTACAAGGTGCCGCCACGCGCCAGGTCGAACAACGCACCCGCGATACCGTGCGCAGCACTGACGACGCCATCGCCTGCGAAATCCCGGTTGCCCTGCATTACAACGACGTCCCATTCGCGGTGCTGATGGCGACACCCTGCGATCTCGCCGACCTCGCGCTTGGATTTTCGCGCAGCGAAGGCATCATCGAAACCGGCGATGCCTGGCAGCTCGAATCCATCCACTATGGACTCGATGGCATCGCAATCCATATGCACATTCCCGCGGTCCGGGCAGATGCCTTGAGCCGGCGCAGCCGAGCCCTGCCCGGTTACGGCGGCTGCGGCGTCTGCGGCAGCGCATCCATCGACGCCGTGCTGCGTGCACCACCGCGCATCGAAAGCCCGCTGAGCATCGATGAAGACGCCTTGCATCGCGCCCTCGCCGCCCTGCACCAGCAACAGCCCTTGAATGCCCAAACCGGCGCGACCCATGCCGCCGGCTTCGCCAATGCACGTGGCGAACTGCTTTTGGTACGCGAGGATGTTGGCCGCCATAACGCAGTCGACAAGTTGATCGGCGGCCTGCACGACGCGGACGTTGCCTTGGGCGAAGGCTTTGCGATCACCACCAGCCGCGCCAGCTTCGAGCTGGCAATGAAAATGTCCCAGGTCGGCATCCCGCTGCTGGCTGCGATATCCGCGCCGACCACCCTCGCCATTGCGTTGGCGCAATCCACCGGCCTTGGCTTGGTCGGCTTTGCCCGGCAGGGCCAGTGCGTGGTCTATGCGCATCCACAGCGACTAAGACGCACCACGCCATGAGCGATTCGCCAGAAATCAAACCCTATGTCGGTCCCGCCGGCGGTTGGCCAGCGCTGCGCAGCGTTGCAGCGCACTTGCTGCAACAGGACGTGCCGGTGCTGGGTGCCAAAACACTGCTTCACGCCAATCAGCCGGACGGCTTCGATTGTCCCGGTTGCGCGTGGCCGGACCGCGAGCACACGTCGACGTTCGAGTTCTGCGAGAACGGTGCCAAGGCGGTTGCGTTCGAGGCCACCGCCCGCCGAGCCGGACCCGAGTTGTTTGCGAAGTATTCGGTCACCGAGCTGTCGCGCTACAGCGACCACTGGCTGGAAGACCAGGGCCGGTTAACGCACCCGCTGCGCTACCACCCGGCCACGGATCATTACGAAGCGATCAGCTGGGATGCCGCGTTCGCCTTCATCGCCGCACAGCTCAACGCACTCGCGTCGCCGGACGAGGCGATCTTCTACACCTCCGGGCGGACCAGCAACGAAGCCGCATTCCTGTACCAGCTGTTCGTGCGCCACTTCGGCACGAACAATTTGCCGGACTGCTCGAACATGTGCCACGAGCCGTCGGGCTATGCGCTTGGCGCGCAGCTGGGCACCGGCAAGGGCACGGTGTCACTGTCGGATTTCGAACAGGCCGATTTGATTCTGGTGTTCGGCCAGAACCCGGGCACCAACCATCCACGCATGCTTGGCGAGTTGCGCCGGGCGGTGAAACGCGGCGCCAGCGTGCTCGCATTCAATCCATTGCGCGAACGTGGACTGGAGCGCTTTGC
>JBDSIA010000330.1:0-8760 GCA_039918175.1 Thermomonas sp. | reverse complement strand
CTGGCCCACGTTGAGGCTGGCTTCGCGGTTGTTCTGGGTGAACACCGAGGGTGCTGACAGGGTCCGCACATCGGTGACGGTGTCCAGCGCGCTGACGATCGCCGCCGCGCTCTTGCCAAGGAATGTCAGCTCGCCACGTTGCCCACATTCGGGATCTGGCTGATCCCGCCGGCATAGCTGCCGAAGCTGTTGCGCCCGGTCGGATACGGCAGTCCGGCGTCGGTGAGCGCGTTGTCCAGATACCAGCTGACCCCGTACTGCAAGTCTCCCTTCAGTGACACGCTGACCACCTGCGCCTCGATGTGCACCTGCATCGGCATCACGTCCAGCCGATCGATGACCTCGCGGATCGACTTCCACTGGGCGGGGCTGGCGCGCACCAACAGGGCATTGGTGTCCTCGACCGCGGACACGCCGACTTCGCTGCCATCGACCTTCAAGGTGACCCTGCCATTGCCGTTGCGGCTGCTGGGCAGGTTGGCGCCGTCGCCCAGCCCATTGACCACCGATGCGCTGGAGGTGCTGGACTTGTCGTCGACGCCGGAGTCGCGGATCTCGGTGGCGTCCACACCCGGCATCATCGAAGGCGAGTCGCTGCTGTTGCCACGGCCGCCGCCAAAGACCTCGGAGAGTCGATCGGCAAGGTCTCGCGCCTTGATGTATTTCAGCTCGTACGAAAATAATTGCCCACCGCCGCTGCCGCCTTCGATGCGGTCGATCCATTGCTGGATGTCGTCCAGGTATTTCGGCTGGCTGGTGATGACCATCACCGAATTGCTGCTGTCCAGCGGCATGAAGCGGAACATGCCCGCGGTCGGCGACTTGCCTTCCTCGCCAAACACGCGTTCCAGGTCCTGCACCACCGCGCTGGCGCGCCCGGATTGCAGCGGATACACGCCCACCGACATGCTGGCCATCCAGTCCACGTCGAATACCTGGATCGTGCGCAGGTAGTTCTCGAGCTCGGCACGGGTGCCGGCAAGCGTGAGCATGTTGCGCGCGCCATCGGCACTGACGATCGCGCCCTGGCGTGCATAAGGCTTGAGGATCTTCTCCATCTCGCTGGCGGACACAAAGCGCAGCGGCACCAGTCGCGTCTCGAAGCCGCGCGCCAGCGCCGGCGACCCGGTACGCGGAACCACGCCACTGGTCAGCGCCTGGTCGGCAGGCACGATGTTGTAGCGCCCATCGCTGTAGACCATCCGCGCATTGTTTTGTGCCAGCACTTCATTCAGCAGGCTGAGTGCGCCCGCAGCCCCCACCGGCTGCTGGGTAGATACCGTGACCACGCCCTGAACCCCCGAGGCGATGCTGTAACTCTGCCCGAGCATGTCACCCAGAATCGCCTTGATGACCGCCTGCAGGGACTCTCCCTCGAAGTTGAACCGGGCCTGGCCGCTACTGCCCAGCGAAGGTGGCGATGCACTGGCCGCAGACTGGTTGATCGGCGCGCTGCGGCCGCGGCGGATGACAGGCATGGGCCCGGAATTCCCGAACGCCTCCGGCAGGCGCTCCTGCTGGATGCCACCGGCGCCTGCCTGGGCTCCTGGCAAGCGATCTGCATGGCGTACCTGCGGGATCGGAGCGCTCGCGCAAGCGGCAAGCAGGGCGAGCGTCAGGGCAATCAGCAGCGGGCGCAGGTTCATTCGGAAAACTCCAACTTCATTCTTCATTGCTTTGTCGGTGTGCCGGGGGGCGACACGGGATTGGTGGATGCATCGCCGCGCAACTGTGCACGGCGGGCTTCGATGCGGCTGCGGATCTCTTCGATCCGGGCCGCTTGATCAGCAGGAGTCGACGCGCCACCAGCGACTTCCGCGGCATCCTGGGTGCTGCCATCGGTACCGACATTTCCGGGAACATCCGAATTCCGGACCACGGTTTTGGCGATCGGTGCTGCTGCATCGCCGAACACCCGCAAGTCCAGGCTCGACTCACCACTGCCGCCTTGGAAGATCGCACGGCGCGGTTGTACATCGACCAAACGCCAACCAGACGCACCCTCGGGTTCCGTGCCTTCGCGCACGCGGATCGATTCACCACCTCCAGTGGGTTGCAGGATGGCCAACCGCACCTGTGGGCTGATCAATACGCCGGTCAGGATGAAATCCAGCGACTGCATTTGCGCGCCTGCGCCATCATCACCGTCGGGGCTGGTCGCCATGAACGCATGGGGTCGCCGATCAGACGCCAAAACCGGGCGCGACGCCGCTTCGGCGTATTGGCCCAGTGGACCGATCCGGTCCCGGGTGGGAGCCCCTGGCTGCGGCAACGAGCCGCCAACCGTGATCACTGGTGTCGGCGACACGGCGCGGCCCATGCCCAGCAATCCCGCCAACCACAACAATAATGCCCACCCCGCGCAGATGGCCAGCAGCCAGGTCAATGGCCCCGCTTGTTGGAACCGATGCAGCAGGCCTGGCTCAGCCACGGGAAGCACCCCTTGTGGCGACCGACTCAGGACGAAGGTAACCGTACAGGTCGAAGCTCACGTCCAGGCCGCCTTCCTGTGGCGGGCTGCTGCCGGGAATCGCGAAATACCGCTGGGATGAAACGTTCAAGACATCCACGAACAGATAAGGCCGCGCGGATTCAAGCGCGTGCAGGACCCCCAGCATTTCTGCATTGCCACAGCGCAGGCGCACCTGCACGGTGACCCGGCGGAAACGCCCCGGCGTTGGCTCGCCGCTGAGCGGCGCGCGGTTGGTGATGGCGCAACCGCGGTTGCCCGGACTGACCTCTTCGACCACGCGCTCCAATTGCTGGATCAATGCAGCGGTCGCAAGTTCCGGAGTGGGCTCCAGAAGGAACCCGGTTCCCGTGCCGCGCGCTTCGATGGCTGCCAGCCGCTGGCTGATCTGCGGCGCCTGCTTCAACATCGCACGCACCCGCGCATCGCGATCACGCAGGTCGGCGATGCGGGCATCCTGCTCACGCAGCGGCTGGGTAAACAACGGATGCACGACGCCCAGATACAGCAGACCAAGCACCGCCAGCAGCAGCGCCAAGGCCAGCAGGCGATCGCGTTCAGCGCGCGTCACGGGGTTTGCCTTCCGTCGCCGAGGTGTCGTTCAACTGCGCCACCAGCGTGAAGCGGTCATTGCGCGTGCTCGGATCCGGCTGCAGCGCACCATTCAAGGCCGGCGCATGCCACTGTCGCGCACCTTCCAGCATGCCCACCAGCGCCGCAGCCTGGTTGGACAGGCCGATCAGGGTCAACTGCCCGGCCTCGATCGAAACTTTTTCCAGATAAGTGCCATTTGGCAGGCGCCGCGCCAACTCATCCATTACCTCCACCACCGAAGGCCGCGCATTGCGTTGCTGTTGCAGGTAGATGCCGCCTTCCACCGCATCCACCAGGCGTTGGCGTTGCTGCGCGACGTCGCGTGCCTGCACGCTGCGGGTGGCCACTTCGGCCTGCAACTGGTCTGCCGCGGCACGCCGGTTGGCCAGCACCTGGGCCAAACCAAGCCCCGTTGCCACTAAAAAAAGGCCGGCGAAGCACAGGTTCCACCACCGCCACGGGTTGGCGCGGACATGGCGCTGCGCCACTGGCAACAGGTTGATCCCGAGCGGCCGTCCATCGGCATCGGCAAGATCCACGCCCGCCAGCCAAGCCGACAACGCCTCCAGTGCGTCGCAAGCGGTTTCAAGACGCGCCCGCGGCACCACCACCAGCTCGGCCTGCAACTGGCCATCGTCGCGCAACTGCAGCACGCGACCGTCATACACCACGTCACTGGCCGCGAATGGCGTCTGGCGCTCGATCTCGAAGCCGAGCACCGCGCGCAGGCGCTCACGTGCGGCGCCGGGCAATTGCAGGGTACGACGCAGCCCACTGCCCGCAGGCAGCAGCAGCCAACGCGGCAACTCGGCGGCGTTGGCGACCAGGATGTTGGCCAGCGGATCTACCGCGATGCCGCGCGATGCCGGCACCGGCATGGTCGCCAAGTCCTGCAGGTCGCCTGCCATCTGGCGGCGCAGGCGGATACCCTCACCTTCAACCTGCACCAACAGGCGATCTGCGGAGGTCGCCAGCAAGTGCCGCCAGCGGGGCGGCAGCCAGCCGGCCAAACCCGCGCCCCACCACGCCAAGAATCCGCGGATTCCGCGGCCAGCAGATTGGAAGCGTTCGGAGGACGGGACGACCACGCTCATGGCGCGAGCGCTCCTTCCTGCCAGCGCAGGGGCGTATAGCTGGATCCAGGCAAGCCGTTACCCCCCATCCGCAGAATGACCGAAAGATGCGCGCGGCGACCATTCGCGAGTCGAGCACGGCTCTGGATACTATACGTGCCGCTTCCGGCGGTCGGCACCGAATCGTCGATCGGTTGCGGGCGATTCACGCCCATCGCCTGCAGCACCGGTCCATCGGCGAATGCGGCATTCGGCATCGCCGCGCTGGAATACACGGTCACGTATGGCGCCAGCGACCGGAACAGCTCCGGGCGCATGCCCAGCACCTGTTCCAGTTCGGTCACGGTCTCGAACGGGGCATCCTTCGCGCCCCAAGCCAGGCCCGCGGCGGCGTAGTTGGAATCTTCCGCACCTCCGGCCACCTGCACCAGACTGTCTTCATCGCGCCAGTCGACGATCACGCCGGCAAGCCTGGTCGCCGATTCGGCCGGCTCGCCCTGCGCCCGAAGCAAGCCTGCAAAAAGCGCCGGGCCTGCGTTGTTGAGATCGATATTGCCGGTCTCGTCGCGCACCGACACCTCAATCTGCGCGCCATCGAAACTGAATCGGTAGTCGCGCCCATCGGGCACCCAGCGTTGGCCGGGGTCGGCATCCAGCATGCGCGAAACCGCATATTCGACACCGGCACGCGCGGCTTCCCGCGCAGCCACGCTTCGCGCCAGCCCATTGCCCTGCATCGATTCGATGCGCGCGGACATCGCATACCCGGCGACCAGCCCGCTGAGCAGCAGGATCACCCACATCACCAACAGCAACGCTGCGCCGTGTTGAACGCGCAAGGACGTGCCCGGGGAATCGGGTATTTGCATCAAATGCCCGGCTGCACTGCAATGCCGTAGCTGGCCGCCTGCGGCAGCGCAATGACCAAGGTCGGCCAGGCGCCCTGGGCATCGGCAATCTCCACGCGCACCTGCTGTGGCATGGTTTCCGGATGCTCCCAGCGCGGTTGCCAAGGCCCGGGCTGCCCATTTTCGGCATTGCCGCGGTAGGAGAAACGCAGACTGCGCAGACCCAGCGCCAGTGGTTCTGGCGGGCGCGCATCGGGCGTGGCAATCACTTTGCCCGCCACCACCATGCGGAAGTCGACCTCCAGCGCTTGGTCGCTGCCACGGCCATCCACGCTGAATTCATGCAAATGCGGCCCGCCTCGACCGAGGTAGTCGGGCAGATTGCTCACCAGGCGCATGGCATGCGCATCACCAGTGAAACGCTGCGCCTGCCCGGTGGTCTGGTCGAGGTTGAAGACGATGCCTTCGGCATTGCCGATGCGGCTGCGCAGGAATTCCGATACCGCGCGCATGCGCTCGTTGCGCGCGGCCATCGCCTCGCCGCGCTCGGCAGTGGCACCTGCCGCACGCAGCGTGGCGAAGGCCAGGGTCAAGCCGGCCGCAAGCAACATGGTCGCCAGCAGCACTTCAATCAGGGTGAAGCCAGCTGCCTTGTTCATGGCACGGTGACCGCATCCACGACCGGCAGCATCAACCTCAGCGAGGTCGCCTCGATGCGCTGCGAAGGCGCACCTTCGCCCCATTCCACCTGCAGGTGGAGATGCTCAAGATACGCGGCGTTCGGGTCGGTGCGCGACGGGTTCACCGGCGCCACCGGATCCTGCCAGGGCTCGACATCGAACTGCCAGCGATAGCGCCCCTGTTCAAGTGCGCCCTCATGGTGTTGTGGCTGTGGCAGATTGCCGAATTCGGCCAGCAGCGATTGTGCATGCAAGGCCGCGCGCCCGGCATCGCCGGCGGCCCGCACCTGGCGGGTGGCGCCGGACAACGTGCCAAGCAGCAAGGTCAGGCCGAGTGCGAGGATCGCGAACGCGACGATGATCTCGATCAGCGTGTAACCGCGTTGCCGCGCGCGCGCCGGTGTCCTTGCAACGATGCCGCCGCCACGGCTTGGGCGAATGAACAACCGGGGTTTGTTCATTGTGAAGCCTGCACGCGCTTGAGCTTTACGTCACCGGTCAGCCAACCCACGTCCACGTCCCAGCCACCGCCATTGGCGAGCAGGCGCACGCGGCCCCCGGTGGCCGCGCCATCCGGAAAGAATCGCACCGTGCCTTTTCCTTCGTTGTTCCCGCCTGGATCGAACTGGCCCGCACGCGCGCCGGTGAACACGACTTCGCCCACATCCGGCAGGTCTCCGCTGCGGCCTTTGGCACCCTGCCAGTGTCGCGACGCGGGATCGATGATGACGTCCTGCGGCTGGCCGCTGCTGATCGCCACGGCGCGGGCGAAGCGCATCTGCGCCGCGACATCCTTGGCCCCGGCGCGCAGTTTCATGCCCTGCATGCCGCCGCCGAACGCCGCCACCGCGAGCAGGCTCGCCGCAGCGATGAGCGCCATCACCAGGATCATTTCCAGCAATGAAAATCCGGATGCCAGCCGGCGCACGCCCGTCATCGCGAAAAGTTCATCGAAGGCGCATGCGCAGCATGTGCGTCCGATTACTCGTAGCGAATGTCGGCATTCACGCTGTCGCCGCCGGTCTTGCCGTCCGCCCCCAGGCTGATCAGCTCGAAAGGCTTGCCATCACTCGGCGGGGTGTAGGTGTAGGGAT
The DNA here is from genome assembly GCA_039918175.1 of Thermomonas sp. Classification (GTDB taxonomy): domain Bacteria; phylum Pseudomonadota; class Gammaproteobacteria; order Xanthomonadales; family Xanthomonadaceae; genus Thermomonas. The sequence goes on along the minus strand of JBDSIA010000330.1, from coordinate 2,001 downwards.
GGTTCCAGGCGTCTTTCATTTCGACCTCCTTGGCATACGGTCCCAGCCAGCCCGACGCACCATTTGGCGCCTTGACCAAGTCGCCCAGGCTGGCCGGCAGGCCACCCGTGTCCATCTCGTACTGCTGGATTTTTTCCGCCAGCGTCTGTACCTGCGCCTTGGTGAGATTGACCTTGGCGCGATCACCGCCGCCCAGGATGCGCGAGGCCGCGAATGCGACGATGCCACCGATCAGCACCACCACCAGGATGATTTCGATCAGCGAAAAACCGGCTTGCCGAGCGGCGGCAGGCGAACGGGTCAGGGAACGGGCGGAACGCATATTCGAATCCTTGGATATTGCAATGTCGGCATTGTGGGTGATGGCAGTGGTCCATGTCGCGACGACGCCGGTTTCTGAACGGCCTCCCCGACCATCCTTCGCCGGGCGTTCAGAAACGCGGCCCGATGCCCGATGAAGGATCGGCGGCATCGACCAAACGCGTTTGCTCACCCAATCACATTGGTCAGATCATAAATCGGCGACAGCACCGCCAGGATCACCATCCCGACCACCAACGCCAGTACCAAGGTCACCGCCGGCACCAGCGCGGCCAGCAACCGGTCCATGGCCACGGAGGTTTCCTGCTCAAAGGTATCGGCGGTCTTGAGCAACATCGTGTCGAGTGCGCCGGATTCCTCGCCAACCTGGATCATCTGCAGGGCCAGCCGCGGGAAGCGCTTGCCCTTGCCCAGCGCCAGTGCCAGTCCAACGCCATTCTTGACGTCGGCGGCGGCGGCATCCACATCGTTGGCCAGCACACGGTTGTCCAGCACGTTGCGGGCGATGCCGAGTGCTGAGAGCAACGGCACGCCGTTGCGTAGAAGGGTGCCCAAGGTCCGCGCCAGGCGGGCGGTCTCGACCCGCGCCACCAGCGTGCCGGCCAGCTTGCGTTGCAGCAGCCAGCTGTCGAACTTCAGCATGAAGACAGGGTCGCGGCGCTTGCGGTCCAGCCACAGCAGGGCCAGCACCGGGATGATCAGAATCACGATCCACCAGCTGCGCACGAATTCCCCCAGCCCCAGGACCAGTTTGGAGAACCATGGCAGGTCGGCATCCAGGCTTTCGTACATGGCCGAGAACTGCGGCACCACATAGCCCAGCAGGAACAGCAGCGACAGGCCGACCATCAGCAGCAGGATCGCCGGATACACCAGCGCATTGATCACCCGCGCGCGCATGGCGCTTGATCGGTCCAGGTAATCGGCCAACCGTTGCAAGGTGTCGTGCAGGTTGCCACCGGCCTCGCCGGCCCGGACCATGTTCACGTACAGCCGCCCGAAATCGCCGTGCTGGCGTTCCAGCGCCGCCGACAGCGCCGCGCCGCCACGCACGGCCTCGCGGATTTCATCGATGGTGCGCCGCGCGCCTTCGTCTTCCGGCAGCTCCAGCAGGATCGACAACGCCCGGTCCAATGGCTGTCCCGCGGCCAGCAACGTCGCCAGCTGCTGGGTGAACTGCACCAGTCGCGCTCCGGCAAAGGGTTTCGGCTTGAACAGCGCGCGCCACGCAGGCGCACCGCTGCTTTCGCTGGCAAGCCGGGCTTCCACCGGCAAGTGGCCCTGCTCCTGCAGGCGCAGCACCACCTCACCATCGCTGGCGGCCTCCATTTGTCCGTCCAGCATCTCGCCGCGTGCATCCAGCGCCTTGTAGCGATACAGGGCCATCGGCTCAGGCGTCCTCGGTCACGCGCAGGACTTCCTCGATGGTGGTCTCCCCGCGCAAGGCCTTGGCGATCCCGACCTCGTACATCGTGCGCATGCCGCCCTGGCGCGCGAGCTTCTCGATCTCGTCCATGCCGGCGTGACGCATCACCGCGCGCCGCACCTCGTCATCCATCACCAGCAGTTCCATGATCGTGGTGCGGCCCAGATAGCCGGTCGGTGACAAGGCCGACGGCCTCGCCCGATGCAGCACGATCTCGCCCTCCGGCTGGAATCGGCGCAGGCCGAATTTCTCGA
>JBDSIA010000329.1:0-7688 GCA_039918175.1 Thermomonas sp. | reverse complement strand
GGTGTTGTCGAACAGACCGGTCGGCACCAGCCCGCCGACACGGTTGAGCAGATCCGACCAGCGCGAATCGCCGCCTCCGAACCAGAAGTCGCGGCTCAGCCGCGCGCTCAGTCGCGGGATGGTCGCGGCGCGCCGCATGTATTCCAGCAAGGCCGGGCGCAGAAACGTTTCAGGGCGGAACGTCACGTCATGGCTGTCGCCGCTGATGAAGATCCGGCACAACTCCGCAGTATCCATTCGGTTGGCGAGGCCGGCAGCGAAAAATGCGCCAGAGCTGACCCCTACATAGCAATCCAGGCGGGTCAGGTCCAGGCCGTCACAAGCTTCGTCCAGCGCACGCAGCGCGCCCAGTTCGTACATCGCGCCACTCGGTCCACCCCCGGCGATGGCCAGGCCGATTCGGGGTGGCTGGTCACTTTTGCGGCGCATGTTTGCAGCGTGCAGTGAAAGCATCAGGCGTGGGTCCGCTTGAGTCGGAGGGTGTCGCGCCCGAGTGTAACGGAGCGTTATCGAGTATTGCGTCGATGCCCAAAGCTGTCGACACTCACGTCATGCTTGGCCCCACAGACGGCACCACTCGTCGGGCCAATGACACGCTTGTTCGCGGGCGAAGCGGATCCGTTCGGGATCGATTGACCACGCCGGATCTGCGGCTCAACCCGCGCCGAACACCAGCAAGGCCGACAGGGCCGCGGCAAGCAGGATCGCGGCGAACAGCAGCCATGGCATGCGTCCCAGCCAGGTCCGGCGGAACCCGAGCGGATGCGCTGGGGCAGCATCGGCCGATACGGGATGCGAGGGCATACCAGTGGTGCCGGTCATTGCATGGGGCGGTGGACCCTCGACCACGAATCGGTGCTGCACGTCGAAGGCGATCTGGTCCCCGGCCTGCAACACCGCCTGCCGGGTGCGGTGGCCATTGACCAGCACATCGGCCTGGGCATCGCGCAGCACGGCCTGGCCGTTGACGGCCTCGATGAGCGCGTGCTGTTCGACGATGTCCTGCCCCTGGATGCGGATGTCGGCATCGCCGGAACGGCCGATCCGCCGTGGTTTTTCCAGAGTAATACTGCGGCCATGGTGCTGGCCACCGATACCGCGCAGGACCAGTCGCAGGCTGGTCGAGCCCATGTCGCGCTGATCCTTCGCCAGGGGAATGTGCTTGCCAGGTTCATTGACGGTGGTCAGCAACAATTCGCCGCCATCGACATGGATGCTGTCGCCCGCACGCAGCATGGCCACATGCTGGACCGAGCGGCCATTGACGTGGACGCCGCGCACGTCGTCGGCCACGGTCATCCAGATCCCGCGCCGATCATTGCACAACTGTAGCAGCCAGGGTTGTTCGGCATCCACCGACCCTAATCCGTGCGCAAGTCGGCCGAGCTGATGCAGCCCGGGGCCCAGCATCAGGTCGGGTTGTTCGCCATCGCAGAAACGCAGACGCAGTTCATTCATCGGCGGAAATCTAGCATGCGGCGCCCGGTGAGGATGAAGCCCTCATGGGTAGTCGCGGATGCCAGTGCACGGCACAATACGGCGACTCCCGCTTAACCCGGCATTGCCCATGTCCCGCATCGATATCGCTCATGCCCACTCCATGACCAAGGCCAAGGCCCGCAAGGCGATTGACGAGGTGGCGAGCAAACTAGCCGAGCGCTTCCAGATGGTATGCGTCTGGGACGGCGACGTCCTGACCTTCTCGCGCGCCGGAGTGGATGGCCAGATAGAGTTGCTACCGAAGGAATTGCGGGTGCACGCCAAGCTCGGATTCCTGGCCGCGATGTTCAAGGATTCGATCCAGACCGAAATCATGAAGGTCCTCGACGAGAGGTTCTGACGCCTTCGCCAGGGCGTGAGCCTGGCGCATACGTTTCGGTCGAAACCTCCACACGCATCATGCTGCGCTGCGGCATACTGCAGGTTCCCAATGTTTTCGGAGCCAGCCATGTCGCGTGCGTTCAATTTCAGTGCTGGTCCCGCCACCCTGCCCGAATCCGTATTGCGCACCGCCCAGGCAGAAATGCTGGAATTCGGCAATGCCGGGGCATCCATCGTCGAACTCAGCCACCGCGGCCCGGAATTCATCGGCGTCGCCCAGCAGACCGAGGCCGACTTGCGCAGCTTGCTGTCGATCCCCGACGACTACGCCGTGCTGTTCTGCGCCGGCGGCGCGACCACCACGCAGGCATTGCTGCCGCTCAACTTCGCCAACCCTGGACAGGCCGCCGATTACGTGGTGACCGGTCACTGGGGCAAGACTGCGATCAAGCAGGCCAAGTGCTGCGTGGCGGTCAATATCGCGGCCAATGGCGAAGGTGGCGGTTACCGCTCCATTCCCGCGCGCGGCGACTGGTCGCTTTCCAAGGACGCGGCCTACGTCCATATCACCGCAAACGAAACCATCCACGGCGTCGAGTTTCGCGATATTCCGGATGTCGGCGATGTCCCGCTGTTCGCCGATTTCAGTTCCTCGATTGCCTCCGAGCCGGTGGATGTCTCCAGGTTCGGGGTGATCTATGCCGGCGCACAGAAAAACCTCGGGCCGGTCGGTATCGGGGTGGTGATCGTGCGCCGCGAGCTGCTGGCGCGCGAAGGCCAGCCGCGTGCGGACATCTTCGATTACCGCAGCCAGCTCAAGGCGGAATCGATGCTCAACACGCCGCCCACCTGGAACTGGTACATGCTCGGGCTCACCGTGAAATGGATGATCGATGAAGGCGGCGTCGAGGAGTTCGCCAGGCGCAATGCACGCAAGGCGGCGCTTCTGTATGCGGCGATCGACAATTCCGGCGGCTATTACCGAAATGAAGTGGCGGCACCAGTGCGCTCACGGATGAACGTGCCGTTCTTCCTGCACGACGAGGCACTGGACAAGGCCTTCCTGTCCGGTGCCACGGATGCCGGCTTGATCGGCCTCAAGGGCCATCGTGCGCTGGGCGGCATGCGCGCCTCGATCTACAACGCGATGCCGGAAGCCGGCGTGCAGGCTCTGGCGGATTACATGCGTTCGTTCCAGTCGCGTCATGGCTAGGAAAAAAGTCGGCAAAACCAGCGAGGCGAAGCCTGACCTGTCGCAGGTACGCGAGCAAATCGACGGCATTGACCGCCAGATCCAGGAGCTGATCGCACAGCGCGCGCAGTGGGCGCACCAGGTAGGCAAGGCCAAGGGCAAGCTGGCTGCGGCAGTCGATTACTACCGCCCGGAGCGCGAGGCGCAGGTGCTGCGCCGTGTGCTGGATCGCAACGATGGTCCGCTGTCCGATGAAGTGTTGGTGCGACTGTTCCGCGAAGTGATGTCGGCCTGTCTGGCCCAGCAGGAGCCGCTGAAGATTGGCTACCTCGGGCCCGAGGGCACCTTCAGCCAGCAGGCGGTGCACAAGCATTTCGGGCATTCGGCGCACGGCCTCCCGTTGGCCAGCATCGAGGAAGTGTTTCAGGAAGTCACCGCCGGACATGCCGATTTCGGCGTGGTGCCGGTGGAGAATTCCGGGCAAGGAACAATACAGGTCACCCTGGATTTGTTTCTGACCTCGCCGCTGCGAATCTGCGGCGAAGTCGAGTTGCGCGTGCACCAGCACCTGCTGTCACGCAGTGGCCGAATCGAGGATATCGAGCGCATCTATTCGCATCCGATGTCGTTGGCCCAGTGCGGCGGTTGGTTGCGGGAGCATCTGCCCAAGGTCGAACGTATCCCGGTCTCCAGCAATGCCGAAGCGGCGCGCCGTGCGCGTAATGCTGACGATGCCGCGGCGATCGCGGGTGAATCAGCCGGGCATGTCTACGGGCTGAAGAAAATCGCCGGACCGATCGAGGACCGCAGCGACAACACCACGCGGTTCCTGGTGCTGGGCCGCGAATCATTCCCGCCATCGGGCCATGACCGCACGTCGCTGCTGGTATTCATTCGCGACCGTCCCGGCGCGCTGTATGGCGTGCTGGAACCGCTGGCGCGACGCGGCATCAGCATGAACCGGATCGAGTCGCGTCCTGCGCATGGTCATCTGTGGCACTACGCGTTCTTCATCGACGTCGCCGGGCATTGCGACGAATCGCCGTTGAAGGATGCGCTGGCCGAAGTCGGCGAGAAGGGCGATGAGGTGCGGGTACTTGGTTCCTATCCCGTCGCAATTCTCTAGCACCATGGTCGACTTCGAACGGCTAGCCCGGCCCGGCATGCGCGAATTGCGTGCCTACGATCCCGGTCACGACCTGGTGTCGCTACGCCGCCGTTTCGCCGATGCGCAGCTGGTCGGCACACCGCTGATCGAGCTTGGTTCCAACGAGAATCCATACGGGGCCAGTCCATGCGCGCGGGATGCGATCATGGATGCGCTGGGAAGCATCCACATTTATCCCGATCCACTCGGTGGTGACCTCAAGCGTGCATTGGCGGCGTTCCACGGCGTCGAGACCTCGCGCCTGTTGCTGGGCAATGGCTCGCATGAATTACTGATGCAGTTCGCACAGGTCTTCGCCGGCCCGGGCGACGAAGTGGTGGCGTCGAAGTTCGGCTTCGCGGTATATGCGCTCGCCGCGCAGGCGGCCGGGGCAAGTTTTCGACCTGCGCCGGCACTGCCGCGCGGACATGCGATGCAGCATGGTCACGATCTTCTCGAATTACGCGCGGCGATCGGACCACGCACCAAACTTGTGTATCTGGCCAATCCCAACAACCCGACCGGAACCTGGTTCGCAGCTGATGCGTTCGCCGCGTTCATGGCTTCGGTGCCGACAGACGTGATCGTAGTGGTGGATGAGGCCTATGCCGAATTCGTGGATGCGCCCGATTACGCCAGCGCGTTGCCGCTAGTCGAGCGCCATCCGAACCTGGTGATCACCCGCACTTTCAGCAAGGCGTATGCGCTTGCCGGCCTGCGGCTGGGTTTTGCGGTTGCCGATCCCGGCCTGATCGCAGTGATGGAACGCGTGCGCGAAAGCTTCAATGTCAATGCGCTTGGCCTTGCGGCCGCAGAAGCTGCGCTAGGCGACGGCGCGCATCTGCAAGTATCGATTGCCGGTAATGCTGCGCAACGGGACGCCTTGAGCAACGCCTTGCGCGAGCGTGGGCTGCATGTATCGCCATCGCAAACCAACTTTCTGCTGGTGGCGTTTGGCGAGCGGGCATCGCAGGTCGAAGCCGGGTTGGTCTCGCGTGGCGTTGTGCTGCGGCCAATGGTTGGTTACGGATTGGGTGAGTGTCTGCGCATTACCGTAGGCACTGCACCGGAAAACGAACGTCTGCTGGCTGCGCTCGATCAGGTGCTGGCATGACGAGAACCGTTAGCTGGAGGGCTGGACATGGCTTTGCCTTGCAGGGCGACGTGTGTGTTCCCGGCGACAAGTCGGTCTCGCATCGCGCAATCATGTTGGGTGCGATTGCCGAAGGGGTGACGCGCATCGAAGGGTTCCTGGAAGGTGAGGACACCCGCGCGACCGCTGCAATCTTTCGCCAGCTTGGCGTGCGCATCGAGGCGCCCAGCGACGGCGTGCGCATTGTCCATGGCGTGGGTCTGCATGGTTTGCGTGCATCGCAGGAACCACTTGATAGCGGCAATGCCGGCACCGCGATGCGCCTGCTGACCGGCTTGCTGGCAGGGCAACCGTTCGATAGCACTCTGGTCGGCGACGCGTCGCTATCGCAGCGGCCCATGCAGCGCGTCATCGATCCGCTACTGGCAATGGGCGCGCGCATCGATTCAAGCCATGGATGCGCGCCGCTGCGCATCCATGGCGGTCAATCCCTGCATGGCGTGCAAATCGATTTGCCAGTGGCAAGCGCCCAACTAAAATCGGCGGTGCTGCTTGCGGGCCTGTATGCCGATGGCGAGACCCGCGTCAGCGAACCGCATCCAACCCGCGACTACACCGAGCGCATGCTCACAGCGTTCGGCGTGTCTTGCGAATACGCCCCGGGGATCGCATCGATTCGTGGTGGCGCCACGTTGCATGGCACCGAGGTACACGTGCCGGCGGATTTTTCATCTGCGGCGTTTTTCCTGGTCGCGGCCACGCTGGTACCGGGCTCCGAACTGGTGTTGCGGCGAGTCGGCATGAACCCGCGCCGGACCGGGTTACTGCAAGTGCTGCGGATGATGGGCGCCGATATCGTGGAAGAAGCAGCAGGCCTGCAGGGCGGCGAGCCGGTCTGCGACCTGCGGGTGCGGCATGCGCGATTGCGTGGCATCGACGTGTCGGTCCAACATGTGCCAGACATGATCGACGAGTTCCCGATCCTGTTCGTGGCGGCGGCGTGTGCTCAGGGCACGACCAGCGTGCGCGGCGCCGCCGAATTGCGGGTCAAGGAATCCGACCGCATTGCGGTGATGGCGACTGGCCTTCGAGCACTCGGCATCCGCATCGATGAAACACCTGATGGCGCCATGATCCATGGCGGCAGCTTTCACGGAAGTTCCAGCGTGATTGACAGCCATGGCGACCATCGCATCGCGATGGCATTCGCGGTGGCGGCGCAGCTGGCCGATGGCGAGCTGCTGATTGCCGATGTGGCCAACGTGGCGACGTCGTTTCCAGGTTTCGACGACTTGGCACGCGGCGCGGGATTTGGGCTATGTACTGCCTGAGCTCGGGATGTGCTGATCAGAGCCGGATACTGGCGACCGAAACGAGCGGTGCGACTAGCGCCCCGGATTGAATTCCACCGGAATGGTCACGGTCGCCGAGACCGGCTGGCCATTGCGCATGACCGGCTGGAATCGCCAGCGGCGCACGGCTTCCATCGCGGCCCGGTCGAGATAACGGTTGCCGCTGGATTCGGCCACCTCCATCCGTTCCACGCGGCCGTCTGGCGAAACCGTTGCCTGCACGCGCACGATGCCGCCTACGCCACGGTTCAGCGCCTCACGTGGGTAATTTGGTGGCGGCTGGTTGATCGGAATCGGCGTTGCGCGGTTTTCAGTGGTGCTGGGCATGCCTGGATAGGACGGTACTGGCATGGGCATCGAGGGCGCCACCGGCGCATCCGGCTCGATGATGCGTGGTAGCTGGCTGTCCGGCGTGCCTGATCGCTGGTTCGAGGGGGGTAGGGTCAAGCCGCTTGCGTTCTGGTCGTCGCTGGCCACATCTGCCGGCAGCGGCGTGGGCAGGCCGGCGTCGTCGCTGGATTGCGCGCCGGGTGCGCTGGCCTTGAAGAAATCGGTGTCATTGCGCTGGTCCAGCCACAGGAACAGAAACAGCAACAGCCCGACGCCAAAGGCAATCGCCAGCAGCTTCTGGTTGCGGGGCGAGAGCAGGGATTTGAGCAGCGGGTCGCGCTGGGGGGTTGGTTCGGCCATGGCCGCATTCTGGCATAGCGCTGTGAGCGCATCGGCAATCGAGCGCGGCTCGGGCGATAATGCGCGTTCATTCGCTGCAAGACCTTTCCATGCTTGATCCAGCCCTGTTGCGCACCAACCCCGCCGAACTTGCCGAGCGCCTGCTGGCGAGCCGTGGCTACCCACTGGATATCGCCCGGATCGAGTCGCTGGAGGCCGAGCGCAAGTACATCCAGGTACGAACCCAGGAACTGCAGAACCTGCGCAATACCCGCAGCAAGCAGATCGGCATGCTCAAGGCCAAGGGTGAGGATGTCTCCGCGGTGATGGCTGAAGTCGCCAGCTTCGGGGACGAGCTCAAGACCTCGGAAATCGAACTGGAACGTCTGCGCGCGCAGATCGAATCGATCGCAC
>JBDSIA010000328.1:0-5607 GCA_039918175.1 Thermomonas sp. | reverse complement strand
ATCGCGACCACGGGTTTTGCACCTTCGCAGGCCATGCCGGCGGCAAGCGTCACCGCATGTTGCTCTGCAATGGCGACATCGAAATAGCGATCCGGGTACTCCTGGCTGAAACGCACCAAGCCGGAGCCCTCGCGCATGGCAGGAGTAATCGCCAGCAACGTGTCGTCCGCAGCGGCCATGTCGCAAACCCAGTCGCCAAATATGTCGGTATAGGTCGGCTTGTTCGTCCCAGCCTTGGCCTCGAGTCCCATTTGCGGATCGAACGGCGACACCGCGTGATAGCCGATCTGGTCGCCTTCCGCGAGCTGGTAACCCTTGCCCTTGGTGGTGATGACGTGCAGCAGCTGCGGCCCGGTCATGCCCTTGAGCGTGCTCAGCACGCTGAGCAGGGCTTCGGTGTCGTGGCCGTCGATCGGGCCGGTGTAATGGAAACCCATTTCCTCGAACAGCGTGGACGGCACGAACATGCCCTTCCAGTGCTCTTCCCAACGTCTCACGAAGCGCGCGGTGCCGCTGCTGCGCTTGTCGCCGAGGATTTTCTTGCCGCCTTCGCGCAGCGCATTGAGCGTCTTGCTTCCGGTCATCCGGCCGAGCATGCGGGTCATGCCACCGACCGCCTCGCTGATCGACATGCGGTTGTCGTTGAGGATCACCAGCAGGTTTGGCTCCTCGTCCATGCCGCCGGCGTGGTTCAGTGCCTCGTACACCATGCCGGCGGTCATCGCACCATCACCGATCACCGCGACGACTCTGCGGTCATTGCCGGCGCGGGCATTGGCAATCGCCATGCCGAGTGCGGCCGAGACCGATGTCGAGGAATGACCGACGCCAAACGTGTCGAAGTCGCTTTCCTCGCGCTTGGGGAAAGGCGCGATACCGTCCTTCTGCTTGACCGTGTGGATACGGTCGCGGCGGCCGGTCAGGATCTTGTGCGGGTAGCACTGGTGACCGACGTCCCAGACGATGCGGTCGTCCGGGGTGTTGTAGAGGTAGTGCAGCACCGTAGTCAGTTCGACCACGCCCAGGCCGGCACCGAAATGCCCGCCCGACCTGCCGACCGATTCGATCAGGTAAGCGCGCAGCTCATCGGCGATGGCGCGCACTTCGCTGGGGTCGAAGCCACGCAGGTCGACAGGACTGTCGATTTTCGACAGCCGGGGATAACGGATTGCATCGATCATCCCGCTATTGTCGCGCCGGCGGGCGATGCGGGCAATGAAGGCAGCGAATTGTTCAAAAGAAAAGGCCCGGACAAGCCGGGCGTCGAGCTGTTCAAAAGAAAAGGCCCGGACAAGCCGGGCCTCTGTTGCAACCACATGGGGATGCGGCGGGTTACCAGATCACCACGCGGGTATCGTCCGGGCGGACCATGCCGTCGCCGGCCTTGCAGCTGAAGGCGGCGGCGAAGGCGGGCAGGTTGGAGGGCGTACCGACCGCGCGGAAGTTCGCCGGGGCGTGCGGATCGGTGTTCAGGCGCACCTTGAGCTCGTCCGGGGTGAACTGGCGGCGCCACACGGTGGCCCAGTTCAGGAAGAAGCGCTGGTTCTCGGTATAACCGTCGATCTTGTCATCGCCTGACTTGCCGGCATCGGCCAAGGCCTTCTGCAGGGCATCGTAGGCCACGGTTAATCCGCCTAGGTCGGCGATATTTTCGCCCAGGGTCAACTCACCCTTCACGTGCAGGCCGTCGATCGCCTCGTAGTCGTCAAATTGCTTGACCAGCTTTGCGGTGCGCTGCTTGAAGCCCTTGCTGTCGCTGTCCTTCCACCAATTGTTGAAGTTGCCCTTCGCATCGAACTGGCTTCCCTGATCGTCATAGCCGTGCATCATCTCGTGGCCGATCACCGCGCCGATGCCACCGTAGTTCAGCGCCGGGTCTCCATTTGGATCGAAGAACGGTGGCTGCAGGATCGCGGCCGGGAACACGATCTCGTTCATAAGCGGGTTGTAATAAGCATTCACCGTTTGCGGGGACATGCCCCACTCAGTGCGGTCCACCGGCTTGCCGATCTTGGCCATTTCGAAGTCATGATTGAACTTGGAGGCGGCTTGCACGTTCTGCACGTAGCCGCCGCGGCTGGTCGCCAAGCCGTCCCAACTGCGCCACTTGTCCGGGTAGCCGATCTTGGGCGTGAAGCTGGCCCATTTCTCCATCGCCTTGGTCTTGGTTTCCGGGCTCATCCAGTCGAGTTTCTCCAGACGCGCCTTGAGGGCGTCACGAAGGTTGCCGACCAGCTTTTCCATCGCCACCTTGGATTCGGCCGGGAAGTATTCCTTCACGTACAGCTGGCCGAGTGCTTGGCCGCTGCTGCCTTCCACGGTGTCCAGGACACGCTTCCAGCGCGCCTTCTGTTCCTTCTGGCCGCGCAGCGTTTTCGAATAGAAATCGAAGCGCTCATCGTTGAACTTCGACGCCAGGAACGGCGCCATGCCGTCGATCGCATTGATCCGCAGGTAGGCCTGCCACTGCGCGACCGGCACGTCGGCCAGCATCTTGTTGAACTCGACGAAGAACTGCGGCTGCGATTGCGAGAAATTCTCGACCTTCAGGCCGTTGGCCGCAAAAAATTCCGACCAGCTGAAGTTCGGCGAGGCCTTGTCGGCATCGGCGACGCTGACCAGGTGGTACTGCCGCTTCGGGTCGCGCAGTTCAATCCTGGAGAACGAGGCCTTGGCCAGCCGGGTCTCGAACGCGAGCACATCCTTCGCCTGCTGCTGTGCTGAAGAGGCATCCACACCGGTGTTTTGCAACTGCTTGGCGATGTGGGCGACGAATGCATCGCGGATGTACTTGTACTTGCCGTCCGGGCCTTCTTCCAGGTAATAGGCCTTCTCCGGCAGCGACAGCCCGCCCTGATCGGCGTAGGCGATGACCATGTCGGACTTCTTGAAGTCGGCCTGCGGGTAGAAGCCGAACACTTCGCCGCGACCCGCTGCGAATTCATCGCGCAGGTAGCCGCCGATATCGGCGGGCGTCTTCAGCCCATCAATGCGGTCCAACATGGGCTTGACGGGGGTGACACCTGCGGCTTCGATCGCGGCCTCGTTCATGCCGGTGGCGTAGATGTCGCCGACCAGTTTCTCCAGCCCGCCCGCCTCTTTTTTTGCTGCGGCGGCTTCCACCAGCGCCTTGCTGGCGGCCTCGGAGCGCTCATCCAGCATTTCGAAGCTGCCCCAGCTGGTTTTGTCGCCCGGCACCGGGTTGGCGGCCAGCCACTTGCTGTTCACGAAATCGGCCAGGTTGCTGCAGACGTTCTTGCTGGTGTCGAGGTCGGCGATATTGAATGCGGCAAGCGGCGGCAATTCGGCCTTCGGCGCGGCGCTTGATGTCTCGGTCGTGGCCGCTGATGGCTTGTCGCCGTTACAGGCGGACAGGGCCGTGGCGATGGCGAGCGACAGCAGCAGGATGTTGGGTGTCTTCACGGAATGCGACTCCAGTAACGGGAAAGGGATGCACCTGCGCCGCACGAACTGGCGGCAATAGAGCACTCTAGCCGTTGCGATGTATGCAAGCGGGTGCCGGAGGTCATGCCCGTTTGTCCGGTTCCGTTCCCGTCCCGCGTTGTTTCTGGTGAGCGCCCGGAAATCCGACATGAACAGGCGGTTCCGGAATCGCTGCTTAAAGGCGAATCCCCCTTGCCGCGGCCGGTTTCGATGCCAGTTTTCGGTTATTTCGTAACTTCATCAATTCCATGGAGAGTGAAGATGAAAATGAAAGCAAAGACACCATTTCGCGTTGCGTTGGGAGCGCTGTTGCTGCTGCCGCTCTTTGCTGTGCAAGCCCAGAGCCCCGGGGTGGGCATCAAGGTAGCCACCTACAGCCCGCGCGCCCAACTGGTGCATGACATCGTCCTGAAATGGGCGCCGTATGTGAAGGAGGCTTACCAGGTCAGCCCGTCTGCTTGGGCCAGGGGCATGAAGTCGACATTTGCCAAGGCGGATATCAAGACATTGGAGTCGGCTGCGAATGCGAGGACATATGACGCCATGTCGTCGCGCCTGCTGGGTACGACCTCGATTTCCAACTCAATTTCCCAAGCAATTGCCGTCACGCCCGAAGCACTTGGCGACGCTGCAAGCGATCTCGTGTTCGTGCCGGTCACCCCTTGCCGCTTGTTCGACACGCGGGTCGCAGGTGGGGTGATCCCTGCGGACGGCACGCGCACTTTCGACATCACGGCAGCGAGCAACTACACCGCACAAGGTGGCTCTGCCACCAACTGTGGCGTAGGGGCTTCCGGCAACTTCGCCGCGGCCATGATCAACTTTACCGTGGTGACCCCGAATGGTGGGGGCTACATCACCGCTTATCCCTTTTTAGGTACGCAGCCCTTGGCGGCGACGGTGAACTACGCCTCGGGAAGCGTGGTAGGTAATGTGGCCACGGTCAAGCTCGATCAGGGCGCTTCCTCGGCAGAACTGAGCGTGTATTCGTTTGCCCAGACCCATTTGGTGGGCGATATCGTCGGGTATTTCACCGCAGCAACCAAACCAGCCACGGCGCTGGAGTGTGTGGAGACAGCGGCGACGACATCGGCGGCGATCCCGACAGGAGGCGTTACAGGTATAACCGCGCCAACCTGTGCCACGGGATATACCCAGACCACCACCAATTGCCGATCGGGTTCTTATGACATGCCCATCGTATATAGCAGCGGCGGAGTCTGCGCAGCCAAAAACAATGGTGCCACCTCGGCAAGCCTCAACGCTTCACGGACGTGTTGCCGAGTGCCCGCGATCTGACGCTATTTGACGATTGGCTTCAAACCAAGCAGGGGCCCGCGCAAGCGGGCCTATTGCTTTCCAGGGCGCACCGACTGGCGGCAATCCTGCTTATGCGCGGAAAGATGCGCATTCAGCTTTCTTCGCGTATGATGCCGCTCATTCTGCGCACGGCTGATCGTTTTCCCGGTCACGCCTGCCGCCCTGGCGGCCAGCTTCTTCCACACGCCTTTCGTCGCGCAGACACGGCACCGGGATTTCCGGCGTCGTGCCATCGTCGACTCGCAGCGCGGTTACAGGGAAACGCTCGGGTTCGTCCACGCCTCTTTATGCGCGTGGGAATTACACCGGAGTCATCTCTCATGTCGTTTGAAACCCTCGGGCTTGCGCCTGCGTTGCTGCGCGCGCTTGCCGAAAACAATTACACCGTCCCAACCCCGATCCAGGCCGAAGCGATCCCGCTGGTGCTGGCCGGGCATGACGTGCTGGGCGGCGCCCAGACCGGCACCGGCAAGACCGCGGCGTTCGCGCTTCCGGTGTTGACCCGTCTGTCCAAGACCACCCCGCCGGCCGGCCCGCGCAAGCCGCGCGCGCTGGTGCTGGTGCCGACCCGCGAACTGGCGGTGCAGGTCGCCGAAAGCTTCAAGACCTACGGCCGCCATCTGAAACTCAACGTCACCACGCTGTTTGGTGGCGTCGGCATGCAGCCGCAGATCGACCAGTTGCGTCGTGGCGTGGACGTGCTGGTGGCCTGCCCGGGCCGCCTGATCGACCATATGGACCGCGGTAGCGTCAAGCTTGACGGCGTCGAAGTGCTGATCCTGGACGAAGCGGACCGCATGCTCGACATGGGCTTCCTGCCCGCAATCAAGCGCGTCCTCAACC
>JBDSIA010000327.1:0-2371 GCA_039918175.1 Thermomonas sp. | reverse complement strand
GATCCTGAGGGTGCGCGGAAATTCCTCGTCGACTCGCGCTGGCTCGGCCTGGATCCAGCTCGCACCAAGGCCCTGCAGGTCAAGCTGGAACGCTTGCATGCAGACGCCACGGCAAGCATGCCCGCGGGCAACAATGGGTCCGCAACGTCGCAGAATGACGTACTCACCGTCAGTCGCATGGAGTACGCACGTTTCGCTGGCCAAACCGGACGGGTTGCCGCGGATTGTGGGCGAAATGGCGTGTTCGGCGCGCGCCGCAGCTGGATAGCACCCGGCGGCCAGCGCCCCGACAACGGCCCCGTGGTCTGCGTCTCGGCGGACGATGCAAACGCTTATGCCAGTTGGTTGGGTGCCAGGGAGAGACGCCGCTACCGCCTGCCCAGCGCCGGAGAAGCCAAAGCGCAGTCCACCTCGCCGGTGGCAGGCTGGCTGACACTCTGCGGCAACAGCAGCTGCAGCAAGCGCATGGTCAGTGGCAAACCCAAGCCATTGGATGCCAATCGGGGTTACAACGATGTCGGGATTCGCCTGGTGCGCGAGGGCTGATCCGGAAATCTGATCACGGCGCAGCCACCCTACAATGCGTGCATGACCGCACCCGACTCCGCGCCTTCCCCCGACCCGATGACCAGGCGCCTGCAACGGCTATTCATCACCGGCCTGCTGACCCTGCTACCGCTTTGGCTGACCTGGGTGGTGGTGAAGTTCCTGTTCGGGATGCTCAGCGACCTCAGCCGGCCAGTCGTCGAACCGGCACTGCAGGGGATGGCTGCCTTCAACCCCGCTGCACTGGGATGGTTGGACGATTCGTGGGTGCTGGGAGCAATTGCGATGTTCGCCACGGTGCTGGCCATCCTGCTGGTCGGCTGGTTGACCCGCCGCGTGGTGGGCCAGCGCCTGCTGGGCTGGTTCGAAGCATTGGTCGCCCGGATTCCATTGGCCAACACGATCTATGGCAGCGCGAGAAAATTGCTAGACATCCTGCAGACGAAACCGGACGGCACCCAGCGCGTGGTGCTGATCGATTTCCCGCATCCGGAAATGAAGACCCTTGGCTTCGTGACACGGGTGATGCGCGAGATCGGCACCGGGCGCGAACTCGCTGCGGTCTATGTGCCGACCACGCCCAATCCGACATCGGGCTATCTGGAAATCGTGCCGGTCGAGAAAATGACGCCCACCGATTGGACGGTCGATCAGGCGATGAGCTTCATCATCAGCGGTGGCGCGGTGGCGCCCAGCACGATCCCATTCAGCCCGCCCACGCCGCCATTGACAGCGACCCCGCCCGCGATGGAGTGAGCGCGGTATCCATCGCTATCTTGCCGCATAGGGGCCGATGAATTGCGCGAATACGCCGAAGGCTGATCGCTGACGCAAACCTGGGTGACGCAGGCAAAAGAAAGGCCGGCAATGCCGGCCTTTCTTGTTTTCGGCCCGCTTGCAATCAGGCGCGCGAACCGCGCTTGCCGGCGTAGGCACCTTGGCCGGTGGGACGGTGCTGTTTTGGGCCGGCATGGCCGGGGCGAGCGGCCGGGCGGGCGTGCGGACGCGGGGCAGAACCCGGACGACCCGGCGAACGCTGGCCACCACCGCCGTTCTTCGGGATCGGCGTGTCCAGGCGGATCGGCTTGCTTGGCGCGAAGCCAGGCACCACGTCCATCACCAGTTCGACCTTCAACAGGCGCTGGATTTGCCGCAACAAGCCGCCTTCTTCCGGCGACACCAGCGTCAGTGCTTGACCCTGCACACCGTTGCGACCGGTACGACCGATGCGATGCACGTAATCCTCGGCGACCATCGGCAGGTCATGGTTGATCACCAGCGGCAGGTCGGGGATGTCGAGGCCGCGTGCGGCAACGTCGGTGGCGACCATGATTCGTGCTTTGCCCGACTTGAAGTCGCGCAGGGCTTTCTGGCGCGCGGCCTGGCTCTTGTTGCCATGGATCGCGACCGCCGGCAAACCAGCTTCTTCAAGCTGTTCGGCCAGGCGATTGCAACCATGCTTGGTCTTGCCAAATATCAGCACCTGGTCGGTGTGGCGATCTGACAGGATCTTGATCAGCAGGTCACGCTTGCGTGAGCCGTCGACCGGATGCGCGGTGTGGGTGATGGTCTGCGCGACCATGCTTTGGGTCGCGACCTGCACCTGCTGCGGGTTGACCATGAATTCCAGCGCGAGCTGCTTGATCTGCGCTTCGAAGGTGGCCGAGAACAGCAGGGTCTGGCGCTGCTTGGGCAGACGGTTGAGGACGCGCTTGATTGCGGGCAGGAAGCCCATGTCGAGCATGCGGTCCGCTTCGTCCAGGATCAGCACTTCGACGCCGTCAAGCTTGACGCTACCGCGGTCCATATGGTCGATCAGGCGGCC